>NZ_CP016809.1:3135000-3200000 GCF_002741055.1 Paenibacillus ihbetae
CCTATTGCTCGATCCATTTGCGAATAGATTCTAATTAAATACATGAAGGAGACCAGCTGCGTCCAATGATACAGCCACATAAACAAGGAACAATGGAAAGAAGTCATAAAAAAGCAGCCAGCACCAAGCTGACTGCCTTTGAAATCTCATCGTAAGAACATCTTCAACTACTCGCGATTACGCATATGCGGGAAGAGCAGCACATCGCGGATAGACGGTGAATCGGTGAGCAGCATGATCAAACGGTCGATACCGATACCGAGTCCGCCTGTCGGCGGCATGCCATACTCCAGCGCACGCAGGAAATCCTCATCCATCTCATGCGCTTCATCGTTCCCCTGCTCCTTCTCTTTCAGCTGCGCTTCAAAACGCTGGCGCTGATCGATCGGATCATTCAGCTCGGAGAATGCATTGGCATGCTCGCGGGCTACGATAAACAGCTCAAAACGATCCGTAAAGCGCGGGTCGGCATCATTCTTTTTCGCCAGCGGCGAAATTTCAACCGGATGACCGGTAACGAAGGTCGGTTGAATCAACGTCTCCTCGACGAACTGCTCGAAGAACGCATTCAGAATGTGGCCAAAGGTCATATGCGGCTCAACCGGCACTTTATGCTCTTTTGCCAAGCGATGGGCTTCTTCATTCGTCATCTGAATGCCGAAATCAACCCCGACAACTTCCTTGACCGCATCCACCATGGATACGCGGCGCCATTGCGGCTTCAAGTTGACTTCATGCCCTTGATAATTGATGACCTGCGTGCCCAGTACTTCCTGGGCAATGTGAGCGATCATGTTCTCGGTCAGAGCCATAATATCCTTGTAATCCGCATATGCTTCATACAGCTCAATCATGGTGAACTCCGGATTATGACGGGTGGAAATCCCTTCATTCCGGTACACGCGGCCGATCTCGTATACTTTCTCCAATCCGCCTACGATCAGGCGCTTTAGATGAAGCTCGATCGCAATACGCATGTACAGCTCCATATCGAGCGCATTGTGATGCGTAATAAACGGACGGGCGGCAGCTCCTCCCGCGATCGAATGCAGGGTTGGCGTTTCCACCTCGAGATATCCCAACGAATCGAGGTAACGGCGCATCGACTGAATAATGCGGGAACGGGTAATGAAGGTCTTCTGAACATCCGGATTGATGATCAGGTCGACGTAACGCTGACGGTAACGAAGCTCCACATCCTTCAACCCATGGAACTTCTCAGGGAGCGGATACAGTGATTTTGAAAGAACCTCAATCTCCATCACTTTCACGGTTAACTCACCGGTCTTCGTCTTGAAAAGAACACCTTTGACGCCGATGATATCCCCAAGATCGAGAATGCTGAACGCTTCGTACTGGGCCTCGGCAACCGTATCCTGACGAACGTAAATCTGAATGCGGCCGCTCAAATCCTGGATATGGGCGAAAGAAGCCTTACCCATGCCGCGCTTGGCCATAATCCGGCCAGCCAGGTTCACTTCCACCTGCTTCTCATCGAGCTCTTCCTTGGAAAGCGCGTCATACGCCTTCACAATATCGCCGGCATGATGCTCTCTTTCGTATTTTCCCCCAAACGGATCGATGCCAAGCTTCCGAAGCTCGTCCAATTTATTGCGTCGAATCTGCAGCAGCTCACTTAGCTCCTGCTCCTGTTCCTGGTTATTGATTTCTTCCGTCATTGTCGTTCATCTCCTTCATTTCACTTCCATGCATTGACCCGCCACCAACAAATACAGCATCATACAACGCCGTCCGAGCTCTTCGTTTGTGACTAAATCTTCCTGCAGGTGCACATATTCACCAAGGACTTAAAGGTATGGCTTGCCTGATCTTCGCAGCATCACACGATTAAGTCCTATGCACAGCTATCTAATTTAAAAAAGCCCCCCGAAGGAAGCTTTCGCAATCACATTCCGACTTACTTCTTAATATCTACAATTTTATATTGAATAACGCCCGCTGGAACGTTAACATCAACAACCGAGCCTTTGGCCTTGCCGATGATCGCTTTGCCGACAGGGCTTTCGTTGGAAATCTTATTGTTAAGCGGATCGGATTCTGCCGTACCCACAATCGTATATTCCATCTTGTCGCCAAACTCCAGATCTTCAACGATAACGGTATTGCCGACACTGACGATATCGGTGTTAATGTCATCGTGGTTGATGATACGCGCATTGCGGAGCATTTTCTCCAGCGTAATGATTCGTCCTTCGATAAAGGCCTGCTCGTTCTTGGCGTCTTCATATTCGGAGTTTTCACTAATATCGCCATAGCCGATGGCAACCTTGATCCGCTCTGCCACTTCGCGGCGTTTCACAGATTTTAGATTTTCAAGTTCGTCCTCCAGTTTCTTCAGACCGTCCTGTGTAAGAATGACTTCTTTATCGCTCATTAACCGATTCTCCTGTCATGTAAATAATTTATACCACGGTATCACCATACTATATGCGAATTCTTGGGGATCAGAACCTCCCCGTGATGCAAGCTTCTTTCTTGGAATTTATACTGAAAGATTATATGGTAACCATTTCAAAAAGTCAATGTGGGCCAAGGCTGTCAGCGGTGATTATACAGCACACCGTTAACAGCCTCTTTAGCTTATCATTATCCCACCGCTGCGGCAGTCTTAGGATACGCACTATCGGACGTCTCCCCTTGGTCCTCGAGTGAATTGACGAATTCGTTCAGGATATTGACCATTTCATCCCGCTTCGTTCCTTCCATAATGGTATCCTTGATCCGGGCAGATCCCTTCAGCCCCTTGAGATACCAGGCAAGATGCTTTCGCATCTCTTTGACTGCAACCTGCTCACCCCGAAGGGCAATCAACCGGTCCATATGCAAAATAGCAATGCGGATCTTCTCCTGCGGCGACGGATCCGGAAGAAGCTCACCTGTCTTCAGATACTCCACGGTCCGATAGAGCATCCAAGGATTACCCAGCGCCCCGCGGCCGATCATGACTCCGTCGCATCCTGTCGTATCCAGCATCCGCTTGGCGTCCTCGGGCGTGACCACGTCTCCGTTGCCGATAACCGGAATCGACACAGCTTCCTTCACCTGCCGGATCATGTTCCAATCGGCATGTCCCGTGTACAGCTGCTCCCGCGTACGTCCGTGGAGGCTGACGGCCTGGCCGCCCGCGCGCTCCACCGCCTGCGCATTCTCAACCGCAAAGATATGCTCGCTGTCCCAGCCGGTACGCATTTTCACCGTAACCGGTTTGTTCACGGCATCCACCACGGCGGCCACCATTTCGTAAATTTTGTTCGAATCCAGCAGCCAGCGGGCGCCAGCATCCATCTTTGTCACTTTAGGTGCCGGACAGCCCATATTGATATCAATAATATCGGCATTGGTCTGCTGGTCGACAACTTTCGCGGCCTCGACGAGAGAATCGCGGTCACCGCCGAAAATCTGAAGGCTCAGCGGCTTCTCCCGTTCGTCGACAAACAGCATCTCTTGTGTACGCTTATTCCCGTGCACGATCGCTTTGCCGCTAACCATCTCCGCACAGACCAGGCCCGTGCCGAATTCCTTGGCGATCAGCCGGAATGCCGGGTTGCACACGCCTGCCATTGGGGCGAGAACAACCTGGTTCTTCATCTCGATGTCTCCGATTTTCAACATAATGTGTCACCCCTTTACGCCTCAATTTATATATCCTTGAAAGATTCCTCTCTTGATTAGAAAGTGAATCGAATTCTCAAACTCATTCATCATACTCATTTCCGTCATGTCCGTCCAGACGATGCCGGTTAATGGAAGACAGACAGGATATCCATGCGCCTATACGCCTTGCTTCCCTGCTGTACGGTATAGTGATTAGCAAGCTATGCACTGTTAATACCTTGACGACATGCGTAGTCGTAAAAATTCCGAAAGAGCCGTCGAATTCGCGGCTGCTCGGGTTGCAAGTGATTCATGGATCTCCATCTTCCTCAGGCCTCGGCTTTAACCCGGCAAGCAAACGAGCAGGCAATCAGCCTTCTGCCTTCAGCTCCTGCAGCGAAATTTCAAGCACTTCGGCAATCTTCGCGAGGACCTGCTCCTCGGCCTTGCGATTGCCTCGCTCAACGGCCCCGAGCACGGCGAGCGAAATGCCGGTGCGCTCGGCCAGTTCCTGCTGCGTCAAACCCTTTAATTTTCGGAAAGCGCGGATACGCTGCGCCAGCTGCTTGTTTTCCAAAGCTGTATTCCTTCCTTTCCTTCCAGTTTCGCAAGAGCTGTCTGCACTGCCCGGTACAAGCCGGAAGGCTCATCCTCAAATACGATATCGGAAAGCGGCCTAAGAACAAACGAACGCTCCTGCATGCGGGGATGCGGAAGCACAAGCTCCGGCGTATCCAGACGGCGTCCCTCCATCCACAGCAAATCCAGATCAACCGTCCGCGGTCCCCAATGGATATGACGGACACGGCCGAGTTCCTTCTCAATCCGCTGCATTTCGGCAAGAAGCGCGTGCGGACTCAAGGATGTCGACACAACCGCCGCCATGTTGAGGAACATCGGTTGATCAACATAACCGACAGGCTCGGTCTCGTATAGATTGGAGACTCGCAGCACCTGAATGCCCAGCGTATCATCCAAACGTTCGAGGGCCTCCATCAGGTTCCCTTCACGGTCCCCCAAATTGGCCCCTAAAGCAATATAAGCCTCTGAGCACTCAGAGGTGGCGTGTGAATTCATGATCGTCTCACTTTCTGGTCCGATGGAGCTCGATGGTAACACCTTCGAAATGAATATCAAAAGGAGGATGCGGCTTCGTTAATCGGACCGTTAAAGCATCGATAATAGTATAAGTGTCCAGTACTTTAGTTGCAATATGCTCCGCTAAAGCTTCAATTAATTGAAAGGACTCCTGCCGCATGATGCCTTGAAGGAGCTCATGAATCTCGGCATAATTTACCGTTAATGTCAGATCGTCGGCAGCCGCAGCCTTGCTGAGATCCAGCTCAAGCTCCAGATCGACGTAAAAACGCTGGCCAAGCTTGCGCTCTTCTTCAAACACGCCGTGGTAACCATAGTATTCCATCCGGCTCAAAATCATTTTATCCATACTCTAGCTCCGCCCTTCCATCCAATCTGAAAAAAATCACATCCGGCGTAGTTCCGGTGAGGCGTATACCATCGCGTCACACATCTTCGCCGTGCGTTTCATATGCAGCACGTCATGCACCCGAACGATCTGGCAGCCTTGCGCGATGCCGTACGCCACCGTCGCGGCCGTCCCTTCCAGCACGTCCTGGGCCGGTGCATCGAGCGTCGTCTGAATGAACCGTTTGCGCGATGTCGCCAGGAGCACCGGAAACCCAAGCTCAACCAGCTTGTCCAGGGATGCCATCACCTGCAGGTTCTCCTTATAATCCTTGGCAAACCCGATCCCCGGATCCAGCAAAATATGTTCATCCTTTACTCCGGCCGCCCGAGCAATTTCGACACTTTCCATTAAATCCCGCTTCACGTCTTCCACCAGGTCGGTATAATCCCGGTTCCGGCGGTTATGCATCAGGATAACCGGGCATCCTAGCTCCGCCGCAGTTTTCGCCATGTCCGGATCCTCTTTGAACCCCCAAATATCGTTGATCATATGGGCGCCGGCTTCGATCGCCCGGCGGGCTACCTCGGCCTTATAGGTGTCGACCGACAAAGGAATGTGGGGGGCATGGCGGTGAATCGCCTCCACAACCGGAATAACCCGGGCAAGCTCCTCCTCGACCCCGACCGGCTCATGACCCGGACGGGTCGATTCCCCCCCGATATCAATCAGATCGGCACCGTCCTCGATCAGCTGCATCGCATGCGCAAGCGCCCGCTCCGTATCATTATACCGGCCGCCGTCCGAGAACGAGTCCGGCGTAACATTCAATATCCCCATGATCAGCGTCGATTGTCCCAGCTTTAGGACTGCCTCTTCGCTTAATCGGTATTCCCGTTCATATATCGTGGTTTTCATTGGTGCAACCCTGCTTTCTCTCGATAAGCTCCGAGCAAAGTCCGGGTGATCGGACCCGCTGTTCCTGCTCCGACGACCTGGTGAACATCGTCCAGCCCAATCAGCGTCGTTACCGGTACAATCTCCTGAACGGAGCCAGTCGTAAATATTTCATCCGCTTCCAGCAAATCTTTCCAGCGGTAGCGCCCCTCCTCGGTCCTAATCCCGGCTCCCGCAGCCAGCTCCATTACAACCGCCCGCGTAATGCCGGGGAGAATGCCCGTCCCGAGGTCCGGTGTATACAATCGCCCGTCTTTCACGAAAAACACGTTGCTCACGATCCCCTCAGCCAGCTCCCCGGCAGCTGTGAGCAGCAAGCCTTCAGCCGGTCCGTCCGTATGGACCGGGTAACGGTCGAGCTCCCGCTTCGCGAGTATATTATTCATATAATGCAAGGATTTCATCCGGACCGGCGACTCCGGTGTGTTTCGGGGAAGAGAAAGGAGCCGAAGGGCACGTCCCTTCTCGTATAAGGATGCATTCGTTCCTGGCAGTGCTTTGGCAAACAAGATTTGCGCCGGTTTGACATAATCGCCGGACGGCAGCCCCAGAGGAGCCTCGCCGGCCGTTATCGTGTAACGGATATAGGCATCCGCCAGCCCGTTCGCCTTCATTAGGCCCGTGATCCAGGCACGGATGGACTCCGGATCCGCCTGATATTCGATGCCCATCCATGCACAGCTCTCAGCGAGACGGTTCAGATGCCGCTCCAGCAGGAACGGCTGGCCGTTATAGGTGCGAAACGTCTCGAACGCGCCCATCCCGTATAACAATCCGTGGTCCAACACAGACAATTCAGCCCGGGCAGCTTCGACAATGCCGCCGTTCAAGCCGACAAATTTCATGCCTTGGCACCTGCGGTCCGCTTCAGGAAATTCCGGAGCATTTGATGGCCATGATCCGTAATGATCGATTCCGGATGGAACTGCACGCCTTCTACTGGGTACTGCTTATGGGCAAGCCCCATAATTTCGCCTTCTTCGGTCCAAGCGGTAATCTCCAGCTCATCCGGGAGGCTTTCCTTCTCAACGATCAGCGAGTGATAACGCGTCGCCGTGAACGGATTTGGCAGCCCCTCAAAGACGGAACGGCCCTCATGTTGGATCGGCGAGGTCTTGCCGTGCATGAGCCGCTCGGCCCGGATGACCTTGCCGCCGAAGGCCTGGCCGATGGCCTGATGCCCCAGGCAAACGCCGAAGATCGGGATGACGCCTTTGAAATGGGATATGACTTCCAAGCTGACGCCTGCCTCGTTCGGTGTGCACGGACCCGGGGAGATCAGAATATGATCCGGCGCCAGCGCTTCAATGCCGGCAATATCAATCTCATCGTTCCGGAATACCTTAACTTCCTCGCCGAGTTCACCCAAATATTGAACCAGGTTGTACGTAAATGAATCATAATTGTCGATCACAAGTATCATACGTTTATCCCCCTATATCCGCAGCTACGGCTGCAGCTTCGTCTTCACTGCACATCAAGGCTGCAATCAAGGCCTTTGCCTTGTTATGGCACTCCCTGTACTCCCGATAAGGATCCGAATCAATCACGATGCCGGCCCCCGTCTGAATATAGCCGATCCCATCCTTCACGGCGAGGGTTCGGATAATAATATTCAGCTCCATATCCCCGTTATAGTCAATCCAGCCCATCGAACCAGTGTAGGGCCCTCTCGTAACAGGCTCCAGCTCCTCGATGATTTCCATCGTCCGGATTTTGGGTGCGCCTGTTATCGTGCCTCCCGGAAATACGGCGGCGATGACGTCATACGCCTTGCTGCCCTCTGCAAGTCGCCCCTCGACCTGCGATACGAGATGCATGACATGCGAATACCGCTCCACCGTCATCAGCTCCGGAACATGAACGGTGCCGTAAGCTGCAATCCGGCCGATATCATTGCGCTCCAGATCAACAAGCATAATATGCTCCGCGCGCTCCTTCTCGCTGCCTAGAAGCTCAGCCTCCATGGCCGCATCCTCTTCGGGATTGCCCCCGCGGCGCCGGGTTCCTGCAATCGGACGGGCCGATACAATATCGCCGTCCACCTTCACCAGCAGCTCCGGCGATCCGCTGGCCAGACTGAATCCCGGCGACATCAGGTAACCCATATATGGGGACGGATTCAAGATCCGCATCCATTCATAGACCTCTGCCGGATCCCCATGGAGCTTCAGATGCCGCCTGAGGGACAGATTAACCTGAAACACATCCCCTTGCCTTATATACTCCTGGATGGCCAGCACTGCCTGCTGAAACGCATCCTGCGAGAAATCGATCTCGAGCCGATCCCAGCCTTCCACATGAGGTCCTGACAGCTGCCCGGACTTCTCCATGCGCTTACGTCGCTGCCTTGAATCCTCGGACTCGCCCTCGCCTCCGGCTTCCGAAGGTTGGCCGAACAAATCGTTCCATGCGGCCAGCATCCGCTCTGCCTTTGCCTCGACTTCGGCGTACCGCTGTCGGAGCGAACGCTCCTGCTCCGGTGATAGACCGGAGGCCTGATTCCTCCCCGAACCGGACTTATCGCTTAAACCGGATTGATCCTCTTGCCGTTTGCCATCCCACGGAACATGGATCGAGCAGTAGATCGAATCATCCTTATGGTCGTAGATCCAAATCTCATTCATCTGCATCCATAAATAATCGGGGAAGCCGGGCTCGTCCTTGGCCAAGGCCGGCAGCTGTTCGATGGAGCGGATGACGTCATAGCTGAGGAAGCCCGCGCAGCCACCGCGAAAATCCGGCCACCCCTGAATCCGCGGCGCACGAAAAGCGTGCATCCATTTCTCCAAGAGATGCAGCGGTTTACCCGCCACCTTTTGCCGTTCCCCGGTAGACAGCGTAAGGATCTCGCCCTCATCGCCCTTGCCCTGCAGAATGGACGCCGGATGCAGGCCAAGATACGTGTATCGTCCGCCCTTGCCGCTCTCTAATACGAACGCATAGGGAGAAGCTGATCTCCAAGCCTGCCTCCACGATGGAGGAAGCCCCCCGGAACTTCCTTTATACTCAACCAAATAGGGAAGTACGGACCAGCCCTCCGCAGCCCATGTAAGCCAATGGGCGAATTCCATTCTTCTCTTCATGCCGATCCTCCCTCTAGTCTTGAACGCATAAACCCTTACTGTTGCCTGTCAGTATACTGTATCCCGCCTCACTTGAAAACCCTAAAAACATGCTTGGCAAAACATTATTTTTTTACGATCCGGAGCCGCCGAATATGGTTGTAGTATACACAAAAAGCCCTCAATGCTATGAACACATTGAGGGCAACGCTGTATGAACGGTTTATGCCTCGAAGTTATAAAGCGGCGTGCTGAGGTAGCGCTCCCCGTTGCTCGGGATGACGGCAACCACGCGCTTGCCTTTGCCAAGCTCCTTGGCAACCTTCAATGCCGCGAACACAGCTGCGCCGGAAGAAATTCCGCCAAGAACGCCTTCCTCTTTCGCTACGCGGCGGGAAGTTTCGAAGGCTTCATCATTCTCGACATGAATGATTTCATCATAGATTTCCTGATTCAGAATTTCCGGAACGAAGTTCGCGCCGATGCCTTGAATTTTATGCGGGCCAGGCTTGCCGCCGGCCAGAATCGGGGATGCTGCAGGCTCAACCGCATAGATTTTAATATCAGGGTATTGGCTCTTCAGCACTTCGCCGGCACCCGTAATCGTACCGCCTGTGCCGATCCCGGCTACGAATGCATCCAGCATGCCGCCGATGGACTCGATTGCTTCTACAATTTCAGGACCGGTCGTTTCACGGTGAATTTTTACGTTTGCTTGGTTCTTGAACTGCTCCGCCATGAAAAATCCGGAGTTCTCCTTCAAAATCTCCTCCGCCTTCTTCACCGCCCCGTTCATTCCCTCGGAGCCTGGCGTCAGAACAAGCTCGGCGCCATATGCGCGCAGCAGGTTGCGGCGTTCCAAGCTCATCGTTTCAGGCATAACGATGACGGCTTTGTAGCCTTTCGCCGCAGCCACCATCGCCAGCCCGATTCCCGTATTGCCGCTCGTTGCTTCAATGATCGTATCGCCCGGCTTCAAACGGCCTTCCTTCTCCGCTTCCTCTACGATGCTGACCGCAATCCGGTCTTTAACGCTGGCTCCCGGGTTCTGGTACTCCAGCTTCAAATAGATCTCCGCACTGTCCTCCGGCACAATCCGGTTCAAGCGGACAAGGGGTGTATCGCCGATGAGTTCTGTCACATTGTTTACGACTTTTGCCATGAATGAAGCCCTCCTCATAAATATGGGTGTGTTTCCATGAATACATAACTTTGTTAGGCAAGCCATGTCATCGTGTATATGCATAGCCCATCCGTGATGTCACATCATAAGAGCCGCTAAACGCGCTGCAGGCAACTCATGTCTGCGGCCTTTTGTTAATCCGAGTAAATAGGTAGGTTTTTATACTTTCATCTTATCAACGATAAAGGCCATTGTCAATAACACTTTGCGTTGAAAATAAGCTTTTCTAGGTATTCTTCCCTGCATCTTACGGACGAGTCTGCCAGAGGAATCCTCCTAGGAATGCTTTATGGAAGCCTTCAAGCAAAAAGCTCCCGAAGCAAGGATGATCCTTCCCCCGGGAGCTATTCCGCTCGGATTGATATATCGGTATAAGTCATAAGGTTACCGTGCTTGCAACGATGCGGGCTTCGTATTTCTCCCGCAGCTGCTGTTCAAGTTCCGTCAACGAAATCGACTGCTCCAGCGCGAGCTGTTTGCGGACCGATTCGCGGATGCTTTCCTCGCTCGGAACCTTCGGCTCCACGATTTCCTCAACATAAACGATGGCGTAATTGTCCTCCAGCTCGATCGGTCCGGCGATATCTCCGGCCTCCAGCGTCAGGGCAGCCTCCATCAGCTCAGAGGGCACAAAAGGATCATCTTCCTCCACCAAGCCGATCTTCCCGCCGTCGCCCCGGGTATACTCATCCAGGGAAACCTCGGCGGCAAGATCCGCAAAGTCCTCTCCGGCCTCCAGTCGGTCCATAACCTGATTCGCTTCGGCCTCCGACGCGACCTCAATCATCGATAAGTTCAGCTGTTTCTTGGGGCGAAATTGATCCGGATACTGCTCTAGATAGGAATCAATCTGCTGCTCATCGATGTGGACATCCGCCGTGGCAATTTTTTCAAGCAGCAACCGATAAGTCGTCTCTATCCTCAGCTCTTCTTCTGAGATGCCAAGCTGATGTTCCATCTCCGCAAAAAAACGTTCCTTCGAGCCGTAAGTTCGACTCATCATGTCGATCTCCGCTTCCAGCTCTGACTTCGTCACGTCGATGCCCCTCGCTTCGGCCTCTAATGCTACGGCCTTCCGGTTAAGGATGGTCATCAGCATTTCATGCCCGTAACGCTTCTTCAGCTCGCGAACCCACTCGTCTTCTGTGATCGCCTTGTCCTGAATGGTGGCAACAGCCGGAGACGGCCCATTCCCTGATGGAGAACCTGCCCGAGAACCCTCCCCGGAGAACAGCATGTAGCTGCCCATGACCAGTACGCCTGCTGTCAAGACAATGACGGTCGCCCACAATCCCTTCTCTTGTCTCGTCATCACGGTCGCTCAATCCTTAACGTTTAAGATTTGGCCCGCTCTAGCACGGATTTTAGCTGTTCTACATCAAAGGTATACGTTTCGTTGCAGAAATGGCAGGATACTTCCGCCTTACCGTCTTCATCAATCATTTGTTGAATCTCATCGCGTCCCAAGCTGATCAATGCCCGCTCAACCCGCTCCTGGCTGCAGTCACAGCTGAATTTCACGTCCATTTCATCCAAAATGCTCACATCCGGTACGACCCGCTTCAGGATGTCCTCCAGGCTGAGCCCCTCCTCCAGCATCTCCGTCATCGGCGGAATCGCGCCAAGCGCACGCTCGAGCTCCGTGATCTCTTCATCCGTGATCCCGGGAAGAAGCTGGATGATGAATCCACCTGCACTCGCGACCGTATAGTCCGGCGATACGAGCACTCCAAGGCTGACGGCGGAATTCGTCTGTTCGGATACGGCAAAATAATACGTGAAATCCTCGGCCAGCTCGCCGGAAATAATTGGCACGCTGCCGCGGTAGGGCTCCTTCAATCCCAAGTCTTTGATGACGTGAATATAACCGGTGCGGCCGACGGCAGCTGCCACGTCCATCTTGCCCGGACGGATATTCGTCAGCTCGACATGCGGATTGTGAACATACCCGCGCACCTCGCCGTTTGCGTTGCTCTCTGCGGCGATCAAGCCGATCGGGCCGTCCCCGCGCACTTGAATGCTGAGGCGCTCGTCGCCTTTCAGCATCGCTCCCATCATCGCTGCTGCCGACACGGTACGGCCTAAAGCGGCTGTAACGACCGGGAACGTGTCATGCCTGCTGCGCAGCTCCTCGACCAGATCCGTGGTCCGGACGGCGAAGGCCCGCACTTTCCCGCCTAATGCGGTTCCCCGCAGTATGCGGTCTTTTTGTTGATCCATCTTGAGGCCCTCCTTGTCTTTCTAGTTGTTATGTTTTACCCCGAATCCCGGGCTTAGTTGCGCTCGTAAATGATACGCAGTCCATCGAGCGTTAGCAGTGGCGCAATCTCCTCGATGGATTCCGTTTCGCTCGCGATCAGCTCTGCCAATCCTCCGGTTGCGATAACCTTAACATTGTCCGTCCCCATCTCGGCTTTTATACGTTTAACCAGCCCGTCAACCTGTCCGGCATATCCGTAAACGATTCCGGCCTGCATCGCGTGGACGGTATTGCGTCCGATCACCTTCTTCGGCTTCTCGAGCTCTACGCGGGGGAGCTTCGATGCGCGCTGCACCAAGGCTTCGGTCGCGATCCCGATCCCTGGAACGATGACGCCGCCCAGATAATTTCGATCCTTATCGATACAGTCAAAGGTCGTTGCCGTTCCAAAATCCACCACAATGACCGGGCTTCCGTACTGCTCGATCGCAGCTACAGCGTTGACGATCCGGTCCGCACCGACCTCCCGCGGGTTCTCATACCGCAGATTTAGGCCGGTCTTAATGCCGGGGCCGACGATCAGCGGAGCCTTGCCAATATACTTGCTGCACATCTCCTCGACCACTCGGATAAGCGGCGGAACGACGGAGGAGACGATGACTCCTTCAATCTGGCTTACCGTTATATTCGACATTTGAAACAAATTGTGAATCAGTACGCCGTATTCATCCACCGTGGATTGGCGTGACGTGCTGATCCGGAAATCGTGCAGCAGCTTCTTGCCCTGATACACGCCAAGCACGATGTTCGTGTTGCCTACGTCTACGACCAGAATCAAACCCCTGCTCCTCCCTTCTTGGCGTTTAGATCTAAGCTGATGTCCAGGTTGTGGAATGAATAGGTGAGCCGTCCGACCGAAATGACATCCACCCCGGTTTCCGCTATGCCGCGTACGGTCTGAAGCGACACATTGCCGGAAGCCTCGACCCGAACATGCGGCGACCTTGCCTTAATTCTTCGAACCGCCTCAGTCATCAGCTCATGATTCATGTTGTCGAGCATGATGATATCTGCGCCGGCATCAAGCGCTTCCTCTACCTGTTCTAGGCTTTCCGTCTCAACCTCGATGGTCATCGTATGCGGAATATTCGCTCTTGCGCGTTCTACCGCCTGACGGATGCCGCCGGCGCCTTTAATATGATTATCCTTGATCATGACGGCATCATACAAGCCGAACCGGTGGTTCGACCCGCCGCCTACCCGGACTGCGTACTTCTCAAGCATCCGGTGGCCCGGCGTCGTCTTGCGCGTGTCCACAAGCCGGGTAGGCAGCCCTTCCAGCGCATCGACATAGGCGCGCGTCGTGGTTGCGATGCCGGACAAACGCTGCAGAAGATTCAGGGCCAGTCTCTCGCCGGTCAATATACGGTGCGTAGACCCCTCGACTTCAGCCAGGACGGTTCCCTTCTCCACCCGCTCGCCGTCCCGGACCAGCGGCCTGAACACGAGCGTCGGGTCAACCGACTCGAACACCAGCTCTGCAACCGGCATGCCGGCTACGATGCCCGATTCCTTGGCATGAATCACGGCCTTGGATTCATGTCCGGGCTCAATCGTCGTAAGGGTCGTAATATCTCCAGAGCCGACATCCTCTTGAAGCCATGTTCGAATACTCTGGAGCAGGCCGTCATGGTAACCGTTAAACATCATCGCTTATTTCCTCCGTCCTATCTTGATCCCGGGTATGCACGATATGCTTCTTCCATGCAGCATCATTTCGTTCCGGGAAATCCTCGCGGTAATGGGCCCCCCGGCTCTCTTCGCGGCACAGCGCGCCGTGAACGACCAGCAGGGAGGCTGTAAGCATATTGGCAAATTCATACTCCTCGCGTTTGGTCAATACCGCTTGAAACAGGGGCAGCTGCCGGCCAAGCTCTTCCTCCGCCCGTAATAGGGTGTCCCGGTTGCGGCGAAGTCCGGCATACCGCACCATCACTTTCTGAAGCTTCAGCCGCTTTTCGACCATAGCCTGGGAAGGCGCATCCTTGCGTCCAAGCCTGAAGGTTACATCAAGGGGTCGCTTCTCCTGTTTCGGAAGCTGCCCAATCCGTTCAACAATCCGGCTTCCGTATACAACCGCCTCGGAAAGCGAATTGCTGGCTAAGCGATTTGCGCCATGAACGCCGGTCGAGGACACTTCCCCGCAGGCGAACAGACGCTTCACACTGCTCTCCCCGTACAGATTCGTTTTGATGCCCCCCATCATATAATGCGCAGCGGGAGAGACCGGAATCCAATCGGAGGTCAGATCAAGCCCATAGCGCATGCAGGTTTCGTAAATTGTTGGAAACCGGTGCTTGACCATCTCCGGAGATTCATGGGTAATGTCCAGGTAGACGAACGTGGAGCCCGTCGCCTCCATTTCGCTGACGATCGCCCGGGCGACAATATCCCGGGGCGCCAGCTCCAGCAGCTCATGATATTTGTGCATGAAGCGCTCGCCTTTAATATTCCGGAGCACCGCGCCTTCTCCGCGCACCGCTTCCGAAACCAGAAACCGCGGTGCTCCCGGATAACTCAGCGCCGTTGGGTGGAACTGAATAAACTCCATGTCCCGAATCTGGGCGCCCGCCCGATAGGCCATCGCGACACCATCGGCGGTCGCAACCTCGGGATTGGTCGTGTACCGGTACAGCTGACCCGCACCGCCGGAGCACATAATCGTTGCTTCGCCCCGCACGAAGATCCGCTTCCCGTCCGGCATCTGGACAATCGCTCCATGGCATTCGCCTTGATCGGTAACCAGATCGATGACAAAATGATCATCCCACACCTCTATATTGTGAAGCATTTCGACTTGAATGGAAAGGGCGCGTACGATTTCATAGCCGGTAGCATCCCCATTCGCATGGAGAATGCGGCGGTGGCTATGGGCTCCTTCCTTCGTTAGAGCGAGCTCCCCGTTCTCGACGTCAAACATCGTCCCGAGACGGATCAATTCCTGGACACCGGCCGGTCCCTCGTTAACCAGCACATCCACCGCTGCCGAGGAGCATAACCCGGCCCCTGCAAGCAGCGTATCCTGCCGATGATAGGCCGGTGAATCGTCCTCCGCCGTCACGGCAGCGATGCCGCCTTGCGCATAGCGCGTATTGCTCTCGAGCAGCGATTTCTTCGTAATCAACAGCACCTTATGATGCTCGCTTGCCAGAATAGCGGTATATAAACCGGCGATGCCGGAGCCGATGACGATCACATCCGTCTCTTTTACCGGCAGGTCCTTTAGGTCAAAATCGATCAAATACTGCGGTATCACGCTCGTCTCACCTGTCTTCTCGCGAAAGAGTAGCGCATGCTACTTAACTTGTAACATGCGCTCTAAGGAAGTTCTGGCTTTCTCTGCAACGACAGGCGGCACGTAAATCTGCGGCTTCATTGTCTCCAGAGCTTTGACCAGCTTTTTGAGATTATTCACTTTCATATTCGGACATACGAGGAATTTAGTCGCAAAATGGAAGGATTTATTCGGACTGTCCAAACGGAGCTGATAGCCGGTTCCGTCTTCGGTTCCTACGATAAATTCCTGGGCCGGCGAGTTTTTGCAGTATTCCAGAATGGCGGTGGTGCTGCCCACAAAGTCGCCCATAGCGACAACCTCCGGACGGCATTCCGGATGCACGACGAACTCGGCGTTCGGATATTTCGCCTTCATCTCCACAACATCTTTCACGGTTAACATATCATGCGTATTGCAGTACCCTTCCCAGATGATCAGCTTTTTGTCAGTGTGCTGCTGGACGTAATGCCCCAGGTTTTTGTCGGGCACCCAAATGATTTCATCCGAATCGACCGACTGAATGACCTTAACCGCATTCGAGGATGTACAGCAAATATCGGTCTCCGCCTTGATCTCGGCCGATGAATTGATATACGTGACCACTTTGGCATTCGGATGCTGGGCCTTCAGCTTACGCAGCCCGTCAACGTTCACCATATCGGCCATCGGACAGCCTGCGCGCTCGTCAGGAATAAGCACCGTTTTGTTCGGTGCCAATATCTTTGCGCTTTCTCCCATAAAATGCACGCCGCAAAAAACGATGACCTCGGCATCGGTCTGAGCCGCCTTTTGGGCCAGCAAAAAGGAATCTCCGCGGAAATCGGCGACTTCCTGAATTTCATCCCGTTGATAATAATGCGCCAAAATGATGGCATTGCGTTCCTTCTTCAACTCCATTAACCGTTCACGCAGCACGCGGTTCTGCTCCGCCTTGCGCTCCAGTGCCAAAGCTTCCATGATCGACCCTCTCCCCTTATGTTATCCGGCCTTCGGCCGCTTGATGACCATGTGTTGAAGGACATTCGCAACCTTTGTGAAAGGATGCGCATCCTTATTTAACAACTAATGTACACGGAGCTCTAATCCCTGTCAATGTGATAAGAAGCACAAAAAGAACCGGAAAACGAATGATCGTTCTCCGGTTCTTCATTTTTATTCCAAATACGAGTATTTGAGCGAATTTACGTTAAGCTGCTATCGTTGTCCGATCCGCCAGGAGGATCTTTGCGCTCCGAATCCTTACGTTCCGGATTCGAATCCATCGGGTTGTTCGGAATCTCTTCCGTAGAAGTCGGCTGCTGGCCTTCTTCCTTCCCTTGAATACGGACGCGGACATCACCGATGTTATCGATCGTTGGCTCACCGTTCTCGGAAGAGCCGGAGCCTTCGCCTTCGCCGTTGCCTTCGACTGTTCCAGTCTCAATGAGATTCTTAATCTGCTCAAGCTCCAGCGTTTCTTTCTCCAGGAGCGTATTCGCAATCAAATGAACCTCTTTGGCATGCTTGGACAGAAGCTCTTTACACTTCTCGTAGCATTCGGTAATAAACCGCTGCATTTCCTGATCGATTTCGTAGGCGATTTGGTCACTGTAGTTCTGCTCGTGCCCGATATCCCGGCCAAGGAACACTTGTCCCTGGGAGGTACCGAACTGCATCGGACCGAGCTTCTCGCTCATACCGTATTCCACGATCATGCTGCGGATAATGCTGGTTGCCTGCTGGAAGTCGCTGTATGCTCCGGTTCCGATTTCTCCGATGAACAGCTCTTCCGCCACGCGGCCGCCGAGCAGCCCGGTTACGCGATCGAGCAGTTCCTGCTTGGTCACGAGCATGCGGTCTTCCTTCGGCATCATGATAACGTATCCGCCGGCGCGGCCGCGTGGAATAATCGTTACTTTATGCACCGTATCCGCGTGCTCCAAGAAGTAACCGACAATCGTATGACCGGCTTCGTGGTAAGCCACGATGCGCTTCTCGCGGTCGCTGATTACGCGGCTGCGCTTCTCGGTACCGACAATCACGCGGTCGATTGCCTCGTCGACTTCCGTCATGGATATATCTTTACGGTTACGACGTGCGGCAAGCAAGGCCGCCTCATTCAGAAGGTTCTCCAGATCGGCGCCTGTAAAACCGGTCGTACGCTTCGCGATGATGTCGAGTTTGACATCCTTCGTCAGCGGTTTGTTGCGTGCATGCACCTTCAGTACAGCTTCACGTCCCTTAACATCCGGACGATCTACAGTAATCTGACGGTCGAAACGTCCCGGACGCAGCAAGGCCGGGTCCAGAATATCCGGGCGGTTCGTAGCAGCGACGATGATGATGCCTTCGTTCGCCCCGAAACCGTCCATCTCTACGAGCAACTGGTTCAGCGTTTGCTCGCGCTCGTCATGTCCGCCGCCAAGGCCGGCGCCGCGCTGGCGGCCCACAGCATCAATCTCGTCAATGAAGATAATACATGGCGCATTCTTCTTCGCGTTCTCGAACAAGTCGCGTACACGCGAAGCACCGACACCGACGAACATTTCCACGAAGTCGGAACCGGAAATACTGAAGAACGGAACGCCTGCTTCACCGGCAACCGCACGAGCCAGGAGGGTCTTACCGGTTCCCGGAGGACCGACAAGCAGCACACCCTTCGGAATGCGGGCGCCGACGGTGTTGAATTTGCGCGGATCCTTCAGGAAGTCGACAACCTCAACGAGCTCCTGCTTCTCCTCATCAGCACCGGCTACGTCTTCAAACGTAACGCGTTTCTTCTCTTCATTATATAAGCGGGCTTTGCTCTTGCCAAAGTTCATCACTTTGCCGCCGCCGCCCTGAGCTTGATTGAACAGGAAGAAGAACAGAACAAACATGATCACGAGCGGAATAAAGGATGAAAGCAGTGTCAGCCAAATGCTTTGGCCTTCCATCGGCACCACGGTCAGCTTTACATCGTTGCTCTCGCTGGCTGCGGTCAATTCCTGCATCGCCGCATCAGTAGCCGGAATGTAGGTTGAGAAATTCTCCGACTTCTTCTCTTCGGTGACTTCCCTATACTTACCGGTCACCAGATACGCGTAGCCGTCGAACTGAACCGTCATTTCCTTTATGTTGTTATCTTTGACTTCCTGCCGCAGCTGATTATAACTAGGGGCATCGGCCTGCTCGCCACCGTTGGTGACGAATTGTACTATGCCCACCACGACCAAAAATAGAATCAAATAAAAACCAGAATTCCGGATGAACCGACTCATCCCCTACCTCCTCTCAAGACACATAAGATATTTTACCACAGCCTGTCTGGCCTTCTCAACAAAGGGCCAAGATCCGTGGCAGCAGCCCATATGGCGCGGTTTAACTGCTGTAGATTTCCGGCTTCAGAATCCCGATGTAGGGGAGGTTCCGGTAATGCTCGGCATAATCAAGCCCGTAGCCGACGACGAATGCGTCAGGCAGCACGAACCCGGTGTAATCGGCCTGCAAATCCACCGTGCGGCGGGCAGGCTTGTCGAACAAAGTAACAACGCGAACCGTGTTGGCCTTGCGGCTCTTGAGGAGCTCGATCAAATGGCTCAGCGTAAGGCCGCTGTCGATGATATCCTCCACGATCAGCACATCCCTGCCTTCAACGGATGCATCGAGATCTTTAATGATCTTGACCACGCCCGATGACTTGGTGGATGCCCCGTAGCTGGACACTGCCATGAAATCCAGCTCCAGCGGTACTGTAATGGATTTAACCAAGTCTGCCATAAAAATAAACGCACCTTTAAGAACGCAGATAACGAGCGGATTGCGTCCTTCGTATTCGGCGCTGAGCTTTGAACCGAGTTCCTTAATCTTCGCGTGAATTTCTTCTTCTGTGATCAGTATTTCCTGAATGTCATTCTGCAACTTCAATGGACCTCCTAGTTTATACATATGAAAGCGTGAAACGGGCCATGCTTAGCGTCTATGCTTGCCTGAAACCTTAAAGCTCCGTAAACTCCATACGGAGAATCCGCACGGTATGCCGCCCTGGGGCAGCATGATAGGAACGTCGTACATCCGGAATCCATACAATGTTGCCGGCACTGTCGCAAACGATCGGAATCCGGGAACGGACAGACGGTGGAATTTTCTCATCAATGAGAATATCTTTCACCTTTTTGCTTCCGTTTAATCCCATAACCTTCATCTTGTCTCCCGGCTGTCTGTTACGCACGGTTAAAGGAAATCGAAGCTCGTCGGCATCGAACTCCACCGCGCTGGCGGAGCCGGCTGCCCCGGACCGAGTGCTGCCGTCTGTCCTGATCGACAGCGTCAGCAGCTTGCCGATTTCCGGAATGGGCACCTGCCAGTCTCCGGGAGAATCGAGAGTATATATGTACTGTCCCTGTTCGGACGGAGGCTCCGGCCAAAAAGTAATTCGACCGTACTCGCGGATACAGGTAATGCCGCCCCCCAGTGAAAGACGCCAACTGCTCCGCTGATTGTTCAAGATGCCTTGGCGTACCGATTCGATCTTGACAAAATCGGCGATTTCCTGTTTAGAGGGCAGATAAGTTAATATTAGTTTAATCAAACGCCGTTGTAAAGCGACATGTAAGGCCAAAAAGGAAGGCGCGTCGATGGCGAGCCTCCCATTGTTCTCCTGCACCAACTGACGATATGCCCGCTCCGCTTCCCGATCCATGTAATCATCCTCATACTGTACAATTTCCGCTAATTGATTCAGCGAGGATGACAGCTGCGCATTGTATTGTTCCAGAAACGGCAATACCTCCAGGCGAATCGCGTTGCGGCGGTATTTCGTCTGCAGGTTGGTGTAGTCCATGGCATATGAAAAGCCGCAGCGGCGGCACAGCTCCAAAATGTCCGCCTTGTTTATACGAAGGAAGGGGCGGATGAGTTCCACATTTTTTTCGGTGCGCTTCCATCGCATGCCGGACAAGCCCGACAAGCCGCTGCCGCGCAGAAGCTTCATCATGACCGTCTCGGCCTGATCGTCGGCATGATGGGCAAGAGCCACCGCTCGGGCTCCGTATGTCCGAGCCGTTTGGAGGAGAAAATCATATCGCTTCTCTCTGGCCGCCTCCTGCCCGCCCTTTCCGCTCTCTTCCATATATGAGGGAATGTCGGCGTACGCGATCTCCAGCGGAAGACCGAGGGATTCCGCCAATTCGCGCACGAACTCCGCTTCCGCATCCGACTCGGCGCGAAAGCCATGATGGACATGAGCGCATACGAGCCTAAGCGGCGTATGCTTGGTCGAAATTTCATGCAGCACATGCAGCAGAGCTACGGAATCGGGCCCGCCGGATACGGCGACCACGATGCAGTCCCCTTCGGACCACAGCCCATATTCGGCGGCAGCGCGCAACACGTCCGAAACGATCCGGTGCATATAATCCTGTTTCACTTTTAAGTCCCCTTTATGAGGTTGCACTTTATGAATCCGTAACACGGCAACGGACATCAAGAGCGAAGGAAGAGATAGATGGCGCAGGCCAAAATGGCTGCCGAAATGCCGAACGCATTCTTGAGCCATCTCGGCGTGCTGACCGGGATATGCCGGACATGACGCTCCGAGGCTTCATAAATCCGGCGCTTCCACTCGTTCAGCGCTTCCCGTGAATCCGCGAAATCACCTGTGAGCGCCTTGTTCAGCCAAGCGGCATAAGGCTTAAATACAGGATTTCTTCGCATTAGCAGCTGCAGATCCGAAACGCTCCGCGTCTGGGGAAGCTGGCAGGAGGCTTCACGCAGAGCCTTTTCATCCAGCAGCCCGATACACATCACGGCAAACGAGAACAGGTCGTAGGAACCGTCGCCGGTCCTGCTTCCGGCATTCCAATATCCCCGGTCATACCATTCCGTAAACTGCTTCACGCTCCGGCCAAACCGACTGACGCCTCCATAATCGATCAGCTCCACCCTACCGTAGGCCGAAACCATTACGTTATCCGGCTTCAAATCCCCGAAGGCGTAACCGGATGCATGGAGGACCGAGAGCTTCTCGAGCAGCTTCATCCCGATCAAGGCGAGCCACTCCGTGCCGCGGGCGCGGATAAAGCGGTGCAGGGGGCTGCCTTCGATATAGCGCATGACGTAAAATGTCACTTCCCGGCTGCCTTCCAAATGGTCATCCGCCTCCACCAGATACGGATCCGGCATTTGCTCCTTCAGCGCGTTCAGCACGTTAATTTCGGATTGCAGATCCAAGGCGTCGTACCCCACCTTAAGGGCATACCGGCCCCGTCCGCCAGACGGGCGCACAAGATATACCTTGCCGTTGGCCCCTTTGCCTAGGAGCCGCTCAACGATGTACCGGCTCCTCCCCCATTTTCCCGTTATGACGGTCCCTGGCGGGTACGCCGGACTAGACGACGTAGTCACCGAGCATCCCTTCCTCTTGGCTGGAATGTCCCTGCCATGATTGATTACCCTCTAGTGTACCATATCGGTAAAATTCAATCACCTTTAACAGCGCTGGTCCCGTCGGGGTGGCTCCCTTCATCTGAAGCCGGCCGAACATGCTCCTGACGCCGTCCAAATCCGAGGTCCAGTCGACGTCCATCACCGCATCCTCGCCGCTATGCTTGCCCGGAAAGTGAAACACGGATAACCGGCTCGAGCCCGCACGGGCTTTCAGACTGAGCATCAGATCCCGTATCGCTTCCTCGACGGCAGCCAGCTTCGGCTTCATGCTGGCACTCGCGTCAATCAGCAGTGCTACCTGAAGCGGCGACGTTTCCGCCAGCTCATCCACCACCTCAACGACCTGAGAGCGCTTGGCAGGCGGCAGATCCTCCAGCGATCCATCCCCCAAAATATGCTGTATCTCCTTATTTACCGCTTGCTGGATCGTTTGAACCACGGTTTTCCGCGTCATCATCTGTATCGTCTGAGCCAGCTGCGGCGTTCCCACGATCCGGTGTATCCCCCCTCCGGCCTTGGCAATTTCTTGGATTTCCAATCCTCCGAGCTCGCCGATCGTACCATAATCCAGCACGCCCACCACATTCACAACGATCCCTTCCTGCAGCGCATGAGCCGCAGCGAGCACCGGGCTTGTGCCTACATTCGAGCATCCGTCGGTTATCAGCAAGATTTGTTTCATAGGTAGAATCGCCTCCCGTTCCATCGGTTTCGGTCTGTTTGAGTTCTATCTCTATCATTTCCACTTTTGAGAGAGTTCAAACAAAACCGCTCCAATTGCAGGGATAATCCGATTCTAGCAGCCAGGCACCTCCATTTCCCGGGCAATCGGAAGTATTGTGGTGTTTTTCTGTGCAACTGGTCACGCTCAACTGTGCTGTTCAGCCAGTCCGTATGGATAATATCGCGGATGATCCTCCTAACTTACCGTACGCGGCCGTTCCATTCTGGAGAATCCGGGGATATGCACATTGGACCATTCCGGTTGATAGTGATCCACACGTCCGACTACGACCGTCATATCGTCATGAATTTGATTCTGCTGATAGCGTATCACCTTTTCGAGCAGGCAATCGGCAATTTCCTGCGGATCGGAGCTGGTCACCTCTTGAATCATCCGCTTCATCCACAGCTCCTTGTTAACGGCATAACCCGGCGCATCATAAATACCGTCCGTCATCATGATGAGCACATCTCCCGCCTGCAGCTGAATCGACACCAGATCGACTTCAATATCTTGAATGATACCGATCGGCAGATTGCTGGCGGTAACGGGGATCACTTCATTCCCCCGCTTAATAAAGCTCGGGGTCGAGCCGATCTTCATAAATGTCGTCTGAGCCGTATATTGATCGATTAACGCCATATCGACCGTCGCATAAATCTCATCCGGCGATCGCAGCATTAATATCGAATTCACCGACTTGATCGCCAGCTTCTCGTCCATGCCGGATTGGAGCAGCTGCTCCAGAATGCTCAGCGCGGAGCTGCTCTCGAGCCGCGCTCTCTCCCCGTTGCCCATACCGTCGCTCAGAGCCACGGCAAATGTGCCGTTCCCCAGCTCCACCGTACTGAAGCTGTCGCCGGACAAAATATCCCCGCCCTTGGCGGCCCCGGCCACACCCGTGATGACTTCAAAGGTCTTCGCCGATCCGAAACGCACCGTGGCCAGCCCGTCCCGCGGATGGGTCAGCGTCTCCTCCACCACGGCGATATGCTCGCCGAGAATATCGGACAGCAGCGGGGCGATAATCTTCCTGCATTCATCATATCCCCGGGTATAGGCATGAATGATCTCAATTTCCACATGGCCGGAGTCCAGGCTGATGATATCGATGCCTTGGATCGACAATCCCAAATGCTGCAAGGCTTCCCGGATCTGCTCCTCCTGGATGTGCATCGTCTGGCTCTCCCGTTTAATTTCCCGCGCAAGATCCTCCATCACCTGCGAGACGCCGGACAATTGCTCGGCGACCAGGTGACGGCTGTCGTATATTTGGCGTTTCCACTGCATATCATGTTGGTATAGATGGTATTGCTGCTTGAGGATCGCCAGCACCTCCTCCTTCTTGGAGCAGATTCGGCTCCACTCCGCTGGCAGATCCTTCACCTCCAGCTCCGGATTTTCTTCGATCGAAGTCATCATATCCGTCATATATTTATAGGTCTGATAGAATTTCATGTCCCAGCATTGATTGCGTTTATAGCATGTCGCACAGCTGCCTTCGGCAACCGCATTCATGAAATGATTCATCTCTTCGGCCTGTTTGCCGGGCGGCTGCACCGTTCCGGTCGTCTGCCCGAAGCTTTGCGACAGCTGGCGAAATACCCGGGAGAATTGGGTCACCCGGTCTGCCGTCAGATCGCGAACCCGCTTCGCATACTCATGCTGGGAACGGGTGTGATCCTGCGTGCCGGGAACATATTTGCCAATCGCCTGCATTACGCTCTTCGGCGTCAGCAGGAAGAATACGATGGCTGCGCAGGTTTCCCACGTGGAGACAAGCACCTCGTTCGGGCTGCTGAAATAAATGGAGAGAATGGTCGCGCCGAGCAGCATGCCAAGCGATACGCCGGGCTTCTTCCCTTCCTTCAGCATGCCGGCAAGCATGCCGGAGAACGCGAGCAGACTCATTTGAGAGAAAGCGGATATATTCGCAAGGCTCAGGATGAGCCCTGTCACGACCCCTACCGAGGCTCCTAGAGGAGCACCTCCAACCAGTGCGAAGAGAAGGATCAAATAACGGGAGAGGACATGCTCGATCGACAGGGATTGGATCGTCCAGCCGACGGCACCTGTCATGACCGACGCCAGCAGAATGATCAAGCATAGAATTTCCTCATTCCGAAGCACATATGATTTCTTGCGGAGCGTCATTACCGGTATCGCCTGAATGAACACCAGCGTCAGCACGAAGCTGAGCACCGCATTCAAGGTCAGCATCATCATCGAATACCAGGTAATGCTCGGTCCGACCAGCACGGCGAACAGGTTCACGAAGAACGTGGAGACGAAGACCATCATCGGGGCATACGATAATTCCGCCCGGTCATACGTTTCCAGTCCCCGCATCATGAAATAAAAAATGAGAATCTCTGCCGGCACCATCCAAGCGACCGGAAAGGGGGTAAGCAGGCTTCCTGCTACAATGGCGATTCCTACCGGCAGCAGCACGTCGCGGCGCATAAAAGCAATGACCGCGAAGTAGGCTGCCGCAAACGGCGAGAGCTCCCCCAAAATCATGGCTCGTCCAAGCAGGAACCCCATAAAGGTCAATAAGATCATCCACTTCTTCGTGGCCAGGAAGTGGATGGGACGCTGCAGGAAGGACAACAGCCCTAATCGATCCGTCAAACGGGCACGCAGCGAACCCGCTCCTCCCTTGACTGCCTCAGTACCCGGAAACATCACCAGATTTCTTTTATCCATTACGCTGGCACCCCATTCTTCACGAATTTGTTGGTCCCATTATAAAACCCCCGTACAGGAAAGTTTGTCAGAACACCGGACAAGCTCAAAAGAAATTTCCGACAAAAAAGCCGCCTTCCGCGAACGGACGAACAAAAGCGGATCATCCCCGTGCCCAAGCGGCATTAGCAGGTGTCCGCTCCAATGCGGACCTGCCGTTCATTTCCCGAATTGCGGCGTCCCGTCTCCCTCCATCACGGTCCATTCCACCGTAAATCCCGTAGGAACCTGTCGTACGCTTGCCTGCGGCGACAAAAAAACCGCAGAAGGCTTAGGTCCCTCTGCGGTCAGTTTATATTTTATCGAATTTACATACGTTTGGCTCCGCGTCCGCCGCGTTTGCCCTCGGTATTCTTCTTGAGCGAAGAAATTCGTTCTTCACTATCTTTCAGGAAGCGTGACATTTTATCCTCAAAAGAAGTCTTATTGGCTGCAGGCTTAAACGGGCGTCCGCCGCGTTCACGGTTGAAACCACCGCCGCCACCACCAAATCGTTCTCCGCCGCTGCTGCGCTCCGGTCTTGGTCCCCGGGGTGGTCGACTTTCAGAAGCCGGCTTGTCGACAGCTTGCTTGATCGAAAGACCGATCTTGCCGTCCTTATCGACATTAATTACCTTGACGGTCACGACATCGTTAATCTTCAAATGGTCGTTGACGTCCTTAACGTAATTATCGGCGATTTCTGAGATGTGAACGAGACCCGTGACACCTCCTGACAGATCCACAAATGCTCCAAAATGCGTTATGCCTGTCACCTTGCCCTCTAACTTGGTGCCCACTTCAATTGCCATAGAATAAAATGATCCTCCCTTAAAAATATACGGCCCAGATCTTCTGGAATCCAAGCTACGGTGATTTGATTATACATAATGACCTGATCAAGGTCAACAGACGTCTGTCATGCCTAATTACGGCTATTCGCCCGAATTTTGGGGCTGAATAATCGGCGTTTCATTCGGCAAGTAAAGCCCGAATTTCTTCCGGGCAATCTGCCCGATATATTCAGGATCATTCAGCCGCTCCACCTCGTGTTGGAGCTGGTTCATCGACTGCTCGATCACCTTGTATTGCTGCTGCTTCTCCTCAAGCGCTTCATTCTGTTTGCGGATACGGTCATTTTGGGACCAGAGCGAAGAACCGGCCCAGATCAAAAACAGCGCCATGATCGTAAAAAATATTCGTTTACGCCGGCGGGCGCCTTGCGTGTTGGCTTGTGTCTGCCCGGAAGCCTGCTTCTTCGAATTCGGCTGTTCAGCATATCGCCCCATGACCCTACCTCCTAGAACCAGCGTTTCCACGCCTTAATGACCTTGTCCGCCACCAGCTTGCACCAAGCCGGCAGCTTGAGCCGGGATGTGATCGGCTTCAGCATCCATTTCAAGAGCCGCCAAAAAGGCATCAGGCATTTCAGCACCAGACGCAGAAGCGACAACAGAAACTTCCACAGGAAGCGAAGCAGTCCCAGCAATATCATGAGAATCCCTCTTACCGGATTCCATATCAGCATTCGGAATAACTTGTACAAAATAGACAAGAGCCCTTTTGCTGCCTGAATTAACATTACCACAAAACGCTGGGTTATGACACTCCATAATAAAAAATAGATCCAAACCCCTATGAAGAGTCCTACAAACACATAGAAGCGGAGCTGTCCGTTATTTGTCACATACAGCATGCGGAAGATGAAGAGGGCTGCCGCCACCCAATATAGAAAATCAAGGGCATGCTTGGACCACCTCGGGAAGTGGAGCTGGCCGGCCAGCACCCGGTAGCTGTCGAAGGCCACGCCCATTGCTGCCCCGGAGAAGAGCATCCAGAGCAGCGTGATCCATTGAACGCTCGGGTTCATTTAAACAGCTTGCCCAGAAGACTCTTGTTCTTGGCCTGGGACCCGGGATTCAAATAAATAAGTGAATGCACCAGACCTTCAATCGACAAAAGCCCCTCTTCCAGGCTGAGATTTTTAATATGTAAATTTTGCCCCCGAATCGTGAGATGCCCAAGCTCGGTCTGAAGCAGAAACTCTTCGCTGTCGAAGCTCTCCACATTCTGGACGCCGGTAATGTCCAGCAGCTTCCGGTTCTGCATGCGCAGGTCGTGAAATTTACCCTTCCCTTGGTCGATCATGGCATGTACCCCTCCTTTTAACAATAGCTTATGGGGAGGCGGCTGCCTTTAGAACAGGTAAAGGAAGACACTTCTAGACAAAGAGCTCACCTTCGCTTACGCAAATCGGGATGAAAAAAGCGCCCCTGCTCCATTTGGAGAGGGACGCTTGAAACGGGCGGGACATCTACCAGTCCAGTCCGTTATCTTTAACGATCGGTTCTTCCTTGACCAAGGTATAGAGACTGTTCGCCTCATCTTTACGGGTAGTCTCCGCGAGACGCTCGACCCGGACCGTTACCAGCTTCTGGCCAAACTGGACGGTGATTTCGTCGCCCAGCTTCACCGAGCTGCTCGGCTTGGCCTCGCGGCCGTTGATCAGCACCCGGCCTTGATCCGATACATCCTTCGCTACGGTACGCCGCTTGATTAACCTCGATACTTTCAGGAATTTATCGACGCGCATTATTTTACAGCTTCTTTAAGCTTGTTGCCTGCTTTGAATGCAGGAACGTTCGATTCCGGAATTTCGATCGTGTTGCCCGTTTGCGGGTTGCGGCCCGTACGGCCTGCGCGCTTGCGGGTTTCGAATGTGCCGAAGCCGATCAATTGAACTTTATCTCCATTAGCCAAGGCGTCCGTGATTTCGCCAAGGAAACCGTTCAGAACGTTCTCTACGTCCTTCTTAGTCAAACCGCTTTTGTTGGAAATGTTGTTGATCAAATCTGTTTTGTTCATGAATTAAATCCTCCCAATTATCAGAAAAATATAAGATTTACGGTAGTCGGTTAAACCGCCTTGCGAAAGTAGCAAGATTTCACCATAAAAGATTATTCTGGATGATTTGCGGAATTCCTGCCGGGCTACCGTATTTTTTTATTTTTTGCGGGAAAAATGCCCGCATCACCGGCCGTCAGCGCTGTCTGCCCGAGTCTTCGCTTCCTGCCAAAGGGTCTCCATCTCATCCAGCGTGCTGTCGGAAAGAGCTTTTCCCTGGGCGGCAAGCTGCTCTTCTATGTAGCGGAAGCGAGTATAGAATTTGCGGTTCGTTCTCGAGAGCGCTTCTTCCGGGTCCGCGCCGATAAACCTTGCCGCATTCGAAACCGCGAACAGGAGGTCTCCCAGCTCCAAGGCCGCTTCGTCCGCGCTCTGTCCATCTTCTACCGCCTGGCGCAGCTCCCGGAGCTCCTCCTCGATTTTCTCGAATACGCCTTCGATGCTGTCCCAATCAAAGCCGACCTTGGACGCCTTCTTCTGAAGCTTGTAGGCCTTCATCAGCGCCGGCAAATCCCGCGGAATCCCGTCAAGCGCCGAAGCTTGATCCGGGTGGAGCCCCTTGCGGCGCTTCTCCTCCGCTTTCATCTGCTCCCAGTTCCGAAGCGCGGATTCCGCGTCGTTGGCGCTGCTCTCGCCGAATACATGCGGATGGCGGAAGATGAGCTTGTCGTTCAAGCCTTGAATGACATCGTACACCGTAAAGGTGCCGAGCTCCTCCTCCATCTGGGAATGCAGCATAATCTGCAGCAGCAGATCACCCAGCTCTTCCTGCATATGCTCCGGATCATCCTCGTCAATCGTCTCGAGCACCTCGTAGGTTTCCTCGATCAGATTCTTGCGGATGGACTCGTGGGTCTGCTCCCGGTCCCACGGACAGCCCTCGGGACTTCGAAGAATGCCCACAATTTCATGCAGGCGGGAGAACGTGCGCTGACGAAGCGACGGATCATCGCTTCGCGGAACATAGATCAGCGACAGATTTCCGTATCCCTCGATCCGGTCCAGCTCATAGAGCGGAACGTGACGAATATCCTCTTCCCCCTCGACGCCGAGCGCGTGTCCCACGACGACCGGATAATCATCAGGGTAGAGCTCCATCAGCGCGAGCTTGACCTCGGAAGCCGTGAACATATCATACACCTGGCCGATCAGAGTGTGAAGCTGGGGCTGAATGAGGTCGCTTCGAAGCTCAGCGGCATCCAGCAGCTGAAAGCCTTCGATCGGATCGAAGCCGAGCCGCACGAACGCCTCGTCCAGGAAGCTCTCCCCGCCGAGCACGGAAAGACTCACCTGCTGCTCAGGGCAGCGTTCCCGCAGCAGCCGGACCGTCGCCTCCGCCACCATGGGGTGTCCGGGGACGGCATACACGATCCCGCGGTCATCCTCCGCGGCTTTCGCCAAATTGATCAGCGTGGATGCAATGGACTCGTACACCTCCGGAAAGGAGTCATGGGCTTCATAGATATGATCAAACGACTCCGCCTGAATGCCCAGCTCGCCCAGTGCCTCGATCACGGGATGGGACATCGTGCGCACATAAACCTTGGACGCCCGCTGCATGGTTTTCAGGATGCCGACGGTTAACCGGTCCGGATTCCCGGAGCCGAGGCCGACCACCGTAATAGCTGCACTCATAGGTTAACTTCCTTTCGCTCTTCGCCCGGGGCCTTCCCAGACTTCGTTATATCGTACACTACTATATCACACCAGATCAAACATCTCACGCTGGGGCTCCGCTTGGCATCCCTTCGCTTAGCGCAGCAGGCGCAGCGCCTTCAAGAGGGCTGCCAGCGGCCCGCCGACCTTCGGCAGCATCCGAAGCTCCGACGCTGTGAGGAGCTTCGTCCAAGCGGCGGCGGCAAGGAACGCGCCGCCTCCCGCAAGCACGCCGCCAAGCGCAGCAGCGGCGTCGGCAAGGCGGCCCGGCGCTATGCCGGCCGCCCCGAGCATGGCGCCGGCCGCCGCTTGCGCGCACCAGGCGGCCAGCGCCACCGCGGCGAGGACCGCAAGCGTCCTCGCCATGACCGCGCCCGCACCCGCGGTGATGCGGGCGCTTCGCGAGAGCAGCGCGAGGTTGAGCGCTGCTGCGGCCAAGTGCGCCGCCACGCCCGCGACGGCGGCGCCTGTTATGCCAAGCTGCGGCACCAGCAGCAGGTTGAGCAGCAGCTTCAGCGCCGCAGCGGCAAGCAGGTGCAGGGCCGGCGCCTTAACGATGCCAACGCCCTGCAGCAGCGCTGCCGTAATCGTGCTCATCGTGCCGCCGGCTGCCGTAAACGCAATGACCTGCATCGTTACGGTGCCTGCGGCGTCTTCGTACAGCATGACGTTAATGGGCTTGGCCAGCACCGCCAGCCCAATGGACGCGCTCATCCCGATCAGCCAGAACCAGCGGAGCGCCAGCCCGGTATGGCTGGCCACCCGGTCCCGCTCGCCGCGGAACTTGGCTTCGGCCAGCGCCGGTATAAACAGCACGGACAAGGACGTGGCCAGCATGGTTACCAGCTGCACCAGCGGCAGCCCCCGGTTGTAAATCCCGAATTCGGCCATCGCCGCCTCTTCCGGCAGCCCGGCCATGCTAAGCAGCCGCGGCACGGTAAACGTATCGGCCAATCCGATCAGCGGGACGGCCAGCAGGCTGAGGCACACCGGGATGCCGTATGCGAGCAGGCGGCGGAGAAGAACGCCCGCTCCCTCCTTGTTTACATCGGCATGCGCTCCGGAATCCTTCTTCACATCTTCCGGTTCGGCGGAGGGCAGAGGCTGCGGCGCTCCTGTAAGGGGCCTGCTTCCGTGTCTGCGCCAATACCAGCCCATAATCAGGAGCCCTGCAGCCCCTCCGGCCGCCGATCCCAGCAGCGCTCCCGCCGCAATTCGGTCCGGGGATGCCCCGGCTTCGATGAGATACAGCAGCAGCGCGATCATGACGGCTACCCGGACCGACTGCTCCACGATCTGGGAGACGGCCGTCGGCACCATATTGTGCAGGCCCTGAAAATACCCGCGCAGCACCGACATCCATGGCACGAAGGCCAGCGCCAAGGCGCCTGCCCGGAGCGCCGGCACCACCTGCCCGCTGCCTATGGCTTGTCCGAGCCAGGGAGCTGCGCCATACATGATAAGGCCGAGCACCAGCCCGAACAGCACGAGCGTCACCGAAGAGATGCGCAGCAGCCGGCGGCTGTCCCCGCTTCGGCCCTCGGCTTCGTATTCGGCCACAAACATGGAGACGGCTGCCGGAAAGCCGAGCACCGCCACCGTGATCATCATCATATAGAAGGGGTAAACCGTGTTATAGATGCCGAACACGGCATCTCCGCCCATGTTCTGCAGCGGTATTTTTTGCAAAGTGCCGATCAGCTTCGACAGCATCGCTGCAGCACTAAGGATGAAGGCTCCCTTCAGCAGCCTTGCGCCTGTCTCTTCTGGTTTCATATCCGTTATCCAATCCCACGCTTATCTTAGGGTTCTTCGCACCGTGGCGGCATGCCCGATGTTTGAACGTGTATCCCCATTATAACCGCGGAACCAGGCCGGACACAAAATTTACGGGTTACCTCCTCCGTGGGCCCTCGCCGCCATGACAGCAAAAAACTCCCGGCTTCCCTATAGACCGCAAGGATCCAAGTTCAGCGGGAGTCAAATCCAGCCCTAAGGCTGTCCATCGGTTGTCTTACTGCTCCATTTGCTTCCCGAGGAAGCCTGCGGCCGTTTCAGCCATCTTCACTTCCATCTCGCCCATGTTGACGGACTCGTCCTTGTTCAGCAGCACGACGCTCCCGATCGGGTCACCGCCTGCAATGATCGGTGCGGCTACGAAGGCCGACAGCGTCTCCGGATTATCCTTGCTGATCTCGTACGTTCCGCTGTTGCTTTCGAGAACGGTCTTGCGGTTTTCCATGCAGTTTTCCAGCAAATTGCCGATCGGTTTGTCCAAGTATTCCTTCTTGGAGCCGCCGGCAACGGCGATAAAGGAGTCACGATCCGATATAATCGTAATGTGGCCCGTGCTTTCGTACAGGGATTCCGCGTATTCCTTCGCAAAATCGCCAAGCTCGCCGATTGGCGAATATTTCTTCAGAATGACTTCTCCATCCCGATCTACGAAAATTTCCAGCGGATCACCTTCGCGAATCCGTAATGTGCGTCGAATTTCTTTAGGGATGACCACGCGCCCGAGGTCATCGATACGGCGGACGATACCAGTAGCTTTCATTTCACTTGTTGCCCCACTTTCATAAGAAGATTTTTCAACTACTGTTTCCTTACGGGAAGAGGATGTCCCCAGGTGTATAAGAGTTAATTGTCTGCCCATAGTATTCATCCATTCCCAAATCCTTATACATCATGAACCTTGCATTGGTTGCGAAATCCATAATAAAAATCAGGTGAAGATTATCGCTTTTCGGGGAAAAAAATCCATAACGTGTCATTTCACACGTTATGGATTCGAAATTCAGCCCGGTTTTCACTTTACGGACGCGCTCTCAGAGGTACTGCCTGCATTCTCATGAGGAAGCAGACGTAAAAGCCAGTCCGGCTCATACAAGCAGTAAAGGCTCGAACACTGACCGGTTCAGGCAGAGTGATCAGACTACTACTTCACGCTGTCTCCAGTACCGGCAGCCGGTGCCTTCTCGCCATCAGCCGGCGCATCGCTCCCATCGGCAGGCTTCGTTGCATCGCCGCCCTCCGCAGGCTTCTCTTCAGCAGGCTTGTCCCCGGCGTTCTCGCTCTTCGGCAGGTTCATGCTCTCGATTAAACCACTGAGCTCATTCTGCATAAAGTTATCGATTTTGCCTGAAGCCAGCTTGTTCTGAATGCCTTCCTTCTCCTCGGCGGTAAGCTTGTCATACGTTACTTCTTCCCGCTTCTCGACCTTCATGATGTGGTAGCCGTAGCTGGTCTCCACGGGATCGCTGATTTTGTTCAGCTCAAGGGACAGGGCCTTTTCCTTGAATTCGGGAACCCATCGGCCAGCCGGCTCATTCTCATACAAGCCACCCTTGTCCTTGGAGCCCGGATCCTCGGAGTATTCCTTAGCGATTGCAGCGAAATCCTCGCCTTTATTCAGCTTGGACTGCACTTCCTTCGCAATCTTGAGCGCCTCGCCCTCCGGTCTTTCCTTGCCCTCCGGATCCTGGAAGCCGACGAGGACGTGGCGAACGCTGACTTTTGTATAATCCTGCTTGTTCGCCTCGAAATCCTTCTTCATATCGTCCTCGGTTACTTGGCTCTTCTCGTATTCCACGACCGTCATAATGCGAAGCATGTAATTCTTCACATCCTCCTCGGTCAGCTTCTGAGCTTCCAGCGCCTTCTTGTAATTCTCTTCTCCCATCGCGCTCTTGTTGCTCTTCAGCAGTTCATCCGCCTGCTTCCCGGCAGCTTCCTTGGCTTTGTCATCCGCTTTGGCGTACAGGTATTCGTAAGCGACTCCCTGCTTCGCCAAATACTCCTTGAATTCGTCCATCTGCAGGAATTGTGCGTACTCTGGCGACATGAACTGAATCATCCGCTGCTCCAGATCGAATTCTTTCGCGGTCAACTCTCCGCCTTTATATTTGACAATAACTTTGCTGTCATCCACTTCATTCCCCTTGCTGTCATCCTTCCCGCAAGCGGCGATCATCGACATGGACAGCACGGCTGTTAATGATACGATAAAGGTTTTCCATGCCCTTTTATTTCTTGACGGCATTGTGTAGTTCTCCCTTCAGGTTAAATGGCTCCTTGGCAGCCTCCAGAAACTTCTCCAGCAATTCGAGCAATTGTTGATCGTCAAGACCCTTGCCTTTGATCCGGATAACCATGGCTGGCCCTTGTTCAAATTGTACACGTCTTTCGGACAGATTTCCAATTTGCGCAAGCGCTGCCGTGTTGACTGCCTTATCCTGCCCTTCGTAGAACTGGAGCAGGACATCGTCTCCCCGCTGCGTAATGGAGTCGATGCCATACGTACGACCATACACTTTCAATCGGGAAACCGCAAGCAAGTTGTTTACCGCCTGCGGCAGCTCGCCGAAGCGGTCAAGCAGCTCGTCCTCAAGCTCTGCCGATTCATCAATGGTGGTGACGGAAGCCACTTTTTTGTAAATTTCAATCTTCTGAATACTGTCGTAAATGTAATCCGACGGCAGATACGCGTCGATCCCCAGGTCGATGGAGGTGTTCCAATCCTTGGTCGGCGCAGCCGTCTCGCCAAGCATGCTGACTTTGCGCTTCTGGATTTCCTCCGCCAGCATTTGGGAGTACAGATCGAAACCGACCGAAGCGATAAAGCCGTGCTGCTCCGCGCCGAGCAGATTGCCCGCGCCCCGGATCGACAAGTCGCGCATCGCGATTTTGAAGCCGGATCCCAGCTCGGTAAATTCTTTAATCGACTGAAGCCGCTTCTCCGCAACCTCGGTAAGCACTTTATCCCGCTGGTATGTGAAGTAAGCGTAGGCGATTCGATTCGAGCGTCCTACCCGCCCGCGCAGCTGGTAGAGCTGGGATAATCCCATTTTGTCCGCGTCGTGGACGATGAGGGTATTCACGTTCGGTATGTCGACGCCCGTCTCAATAATGCTGGTGCTGACGAGCACATCATACTCCCCGTCAAGGAAGTCCAGGATCGTCTTCTCCAGCTCGGTCTCGGACATCTGCCCATGGCCCACGCCGACTCTCGCTTCAGGAACAAGCATCGAAATTTGCGCGGCCATCTCATGAATGCCCTGCACCCGGTTATACAGGTAGTAGACCTGCCCGCCTCTGGCCAGCTCGCGCTCTATCGCTTCACGGACCAGGGTCTGGCTGTGCTCCACGACATACGTCTGCACCGGGAAGCGGTTCTCCGGCGGTGTCTCAATAACCGACAGGTCTCTTACTCCAAGCATCGACATATGCAGCGTCCGCGGAATCGGCGTCGCCGTCAATGTCAGCACATCGACATTGGTCTTCAGCTTCTTCAGCTTCTCCTTGTGCGTTACGCCGAACCGCTGCTCCTCATCCACGATCAGAAGGCCGAGATCCTTAAAGACGATGTCCTGCGACAGCAGCCGGTGCGTCCCGATCAGGATGTCAACACCGCCCTGCTTTACCTTCTTGATCGTTTCATTCTGTTCCTTGCGGCTCCGGAAGCGGCTCAACACCTGAATGTTGATCGGGTAGTTCGCGAACCGTTCGCGGAACGTTTCATAGTGCTGCTGGGCCAGAATGGTCGTCGGAACCAGCACGGCCACCTGTTTGCCTTCAATCGCGGCCTTAAACGCCGCTCGAACAGCCACCTCGGTTTTGCCGTAGCCGACGTCTCCGCACAGCAGCCGGTCCATCGGGCGGTTCTGCTCCATATCCTTCTTGATTTCCTCAATGGCGCGAAGCTGGTCCGGCGTTTCGTCGTAAGGGAACATGTCCTCAAACTCCTGCTGCTCCGGCGTATCTTTGTCGAATCCGTATCCCGGAGCCGACTGACGCTCAGCGTACAGCTTGATCAAGTCGTCGGCGATATCCTGCACGGAGGATCGGACCTTGTTCTTTACGCGGGTCCATTCATTGCCGCCCAGCTTGTAAATCTTCGGCTCCTTATCCTCGGAGCCGACATATTTCTGAATGAGATCGATCTGCTCGATCGGAACGGACAGCTTATCGCCTCCCGCATACATGATGTGCATGTAATCCTTATGAATTCCGTTGATCTCGAGCGTGCCGATCCCCATATATTTCCCGATACCGTGGTTTTGATGCACGACATAGTCGCCGACCTTAAGCTCCGTGTAGCTCTTGATGCGTTCGGCGTTATCCATGCTTTTCGTCGTTTTGCGGGTTTTGCGCTGCTTCGAGGAGAACATCTCACTCTCGGTAATGACAGCCGCGTGAACGGACGGCATCTCGAAGCCGTTTTGTAGATGGCCCTCGAACATCAGAGGCTCGTCAATGCCATAGTCATGCAGCACCCGGCGCATACGCTCCATGCGCTCTGCATCGCCGGCGAGCATCATAACCTGGACGCCGGACTTCTTCCAACGGTCCATCTCCGATTTCAATACATTCATCTGCCCGTGGAAATCCTGCATGCCGCGCGTAATGAAGTTAACGATATTCTGCGGCTGCATTCTCGGAACCTGGCGCAGGAAAATGGATATGAGCAGGCATTGGTACGGATGCTGATAAATCAGCTCCTCCGTATCCAGCGACAATGGAAGATCCGGCAGCGATTTACCGTGCTGCAGCAAATGGAGGTTCCACTCCGCCTCGTCCCGTTCCAGCTGCTTGGCCGTTTCCAGCAGCCTTGCCGGCTCATCCAGCACCAAGATCGTATCCTTCGGCATGTAGTCATAAAGATGCGTCTTCTCCGGATAGAGCAGCGAAATATATTTATAGATTTCAGGGAAATAGATTCGCTCGCGCAGCATCTCCACTTCCCGGTGAATTTCTTCCCGCAGCCGGAGCTTGGCCTGCCGGTCGGTCATCCGCTCGAGCTGCGCCTCCAGCATTCGGGTCACCGTTTCGGCCGTGCGGTTCAGCCGTTCCGAATCGGCAATGATCTCCTTGCACGGTGTAATGACAACTTCCCGAACCTTATCAATCGATCGCTGATCGGCCGGATCAAAGGTTCGGATGGAATCGATGTCCTCGTCGAACAGCTCGACCCGATAAGCCATCGCCGCCGTCATCGGATAGAAGTCGATGATTCCGCCGCGAACGCTCATCTCGCCGCGGCTTTCGACGCGCTCCACCCTTTCATATCCCATCTCGATCATCTGATTCAGGAACGCCTCCAGCTCCAGCGTTCCTCCGTCATGAAGCGTAATCCGGGCGTCCGCCATAACTTCCGGAGCCGGAAGCAGCCGGCGCACGCCGGAAAACGGCGCAACGACAATACCCCGGAAGCCTCTGGCGCAGCGGACAAGGACATCGATCCGCTGTGCTAGAGTCTCGGGGCTCGATACGGCCGATTCCGCCGCAACCAGTTCATTTGCCGGGTAGAGCAGCACTTGATCCGGTGAAAGCGCCTCCTGTAAATCGTCAGCGATTTTCTGGGCTGAGAACATATTATGCGTAACAACGAGCAGCGGGCGCTGCTGGTCCTGATGCAGGGCAGCCATGAGGATTTGCCTGGAGGATCCGGATAACCCGGATATCAGCTGCTCCCTCATTCCGGTTCCTATTCCGGCCGCAATGGATTTGAAATCCGAATCCTTCGAAAATACATCAATAAGTGCTTGTAACAAAGGGGGCACCTCTCTTATGCAAAAGAAATGGATTATTCTATTTCGTTCTAACTTGCGTGCTGAGACGACAATTGTAAAATTAAAACCGAAAAGAAGCCTTGGGCAACGCTGCCAAGGCTAACACACGGCGGCTGCCGAACAAAGCAAGCCGCCTGATGTCTTCTACCATATTTAATCTTGTACCCCATTATACGCTTATTGAAGGGGATTTGCCAAAAGACTCAGCTCCGGATGGGCTTCAAGCGCCTCCCTGCAGTGGTCGCAGGTGACCTTAACCATCACGTCGCCGTTCAAATCATACGCTATTATATCCTTGCGCTCCTCAGGGGTCAAGGAATCGAATCCGAGCTTTTCTTCCGTAATGACGCTCGAATCAATCCGGCCCTGAAAGGCTCGACAATGTCTGCAAACGTAGGTTATCGCCATCATATGCCTCCTGAAGGTCGTATATACCCTTCAGTATGCCCGGAAATCTCCCGTTTCAGACTATGCTTCGTGCCGTCTATGCGTTATTGAATTTCGCCATGGTCTGCTCAAAGGTATGATCCAGGCTGAACTCCAACGCATCGCAGGTCATGTCCACCATGCGCTGCAGCTGCTCCCGCTCGCCCTTCGGAAATGCCCCGAGGACGTAATCGACGATGGCGTAGCCCGGCTCCGGTCTCGAGATGCCCATCCGGACGCGGTTAAAGGTCTGGGTCCCCGTATGCTGGATGATGGACTTAATGCCGTTATGCCCGCCCGCACTGCCTTGATACCGAAGACGGATCTTTCCAACGACCGTGTCGAGATCGTCATAGACAACAATCATATCTTCGAGCGATGCCTTATAATAATCCATATAGGCCCGCACCGCTTCGCCGGACAGATTCATGAAGGTCATCGGTTTGATCAGCACCGTTTTGGTGCCGCCGATAAAGCCCTCGGCAATGACCGACTTGCATTTACTTTGGTTGAACTTCATGCCATGGCGCTCCGCGAGAGCATCCAGTGCCATGAACCCAACGTTATGGCGTGTTTTCTCATAAGCTGGACCGGGATTTCCCAATCCGACAATCCATTTCATCGCAGTTAATTCCTTTCACGAATAATACTTTCTTCTTAACCTGTATTTCGAGTACAATATGAACAAAACCTATTGGTATTTATGCCCTCATAAGAAGGTGAATCGGTTTTGAGAGAGTATGAACAGAAGTTGACGCATCACAGCCATTTTCAATACCATATGAAGCATGGCATCCCCGTTCAAGTCTACGAGCTCGGGTGTCATGTCGACGTAGGCCTGATCACGGCGGTCGACGCTTATTTTGTCGAGCTTGAGGGAACGGTGTATAACCGCAATACGTTTACCTTTATTTCAAGACCTGGATATTGATGACACCTGCCATGAAGTAGGCGCTATATCCTTTTGAATCCTGCATTTTTGAAAACGGTTACTTTCCTGCTATTCCAATATTCATGAAGTCAGGATAGCAAGGCAAGGGCTACATTTCCTGCAAGCAGAAGATGTAACCCTTACGGCCAGGTTTGTTATTCTATTTCGAACAATTTGCTGATGGATAATTCCTCGTGAACCCGGATAATCGCTTCTCCCATGAGCGGGGCAACAGACAGCACGGTCAGCTTGCTGCTCGGATTCGGATGTGTGATCGGAATGGTGTCCGTCACGACAACTTCCTTCAGCGGCGAGTTCTCCAAGCGTTCATGGGCAGGGCCGGACAGCACCGGATGCGTACAGCAAGCATACACTTCCTTCACGCCGCCTTCCATCAGCGCATTGGCACCAAGAACGATCGTGCCGGCGGTATCGATAATATCGTCGATCAGAATCGCGGTTTTGCCCTCGATATGTCCGATGATGTTCATCACTTCGCTGACGTTCGGCTCCGGCCGCCGCTTATCGATAATAGCCAGCGGAGCATTCAGGAAATCGGCAAGCTTCCTTGCCCGAACGACGCCGCCATGGTCCGGGGATACGACGACAGGGTTCTCGATTTGCTTCGAACGGAAATATTGGGCGAGAATCGGAACACCCAGCAAGTGATCCACCGGAATATCGAAAAATCCCTGGATCTGCATCGCATGCAGGTCCATCGTAATGACGCGGTGAGCGCCGGCTTTCTCAATCAGATTCGCCACCAACTTGGCGGTGATCGGATCACGCGAACGAGCCTTGCGGTCTTGACGGGCATATCCGTAATACGGGATGACCACGTTGATGCTCTTTGCCGATGCCCGTTTGAGCGCATCCACCATAACCAGCAGCTCCATCAAGTTGTCATTCACCGGAAGGCATGTGGACTGCACAACATAGACATGGCAGCCGCGCACGCTTTCGGAGAGCTTTACTTGAATTTCGCCGTCGCTAAAGCTGGTCGTAAGCGATTCTCCCATCGGAATACCGATATAGTCGGCGATTTGATGGGCGAGCTTTGGATTGGAATTACACGTAAATATTTTTAATTTAGAATCAAGATAAGTCATAGAATAAAAACCCTCCGTGCTGGTTCGTTGAATTAGGCTATCCGATCACCGCTTCACGTCAATTCAGGAAGCCGGCGTATTACGATTCCCTGTTCTTCTTGGCTTTAGCTCGCGCCCGGATCTTCTCCGCATAACCCGGCTTGTTCTCCTGACGCTGTCTTGCGATGGCCAGATCATTCTCGTCAACCGACTGGGTAATGGTCGAGCCGGCAACCACAAACGCGCCTTTGCCGACTTTGACCGGAGCAATCAAATTGACATTGCTGCCGATAAATGCGTCGTCCTCAATTTCGGTAACGGACTTATTATAACCATCATAGTTGACCGTAATCGCACCGCAGCCGATATTGACGTTTTTCCCGACCTTGGCGTCGCCGACATAGCTAAGATGCGACACCTTCGAGCCATTGTCGATCGTAGCATTCTTCACCTCGACAAAGTCTCCCACCTTCACGTCCTCGCCCAGCTTGGCGCCCGGACGAAGATACGCAAACGGGCCTACCGATGTGCGTGCTCCGACCTCCGCCTTGCTCAGCACCGAATGCTTAACGCTGGCACCGTCCGCGATGGCAGAATCCTCAATATCCGAGTTCGGTCCGATTACGCAGTTCTCACCGATGACGGTATTGCCCTTCAGCACCGTTCCCGGATACAGCACGGTATCCGCACCGATGGTCACATCCGCACCGATATACGTCGACGCCGGATCGATGATCGTAACCCCGTTCAGCATATGCATACGGTTAATGCGCTCCCGCATGAAGCCTTCGGCTTCGGAGAGGGCAAGCCGGTCATTGACGCCGATCGACTCCGCGTAATCATCGGTCTGATAAGCAAGCACGGTTTCGCCGGCTTCCTTCAGGATACCGATGCAATCGGTCAGATAATATTCCTGCTGCGCGTTCTGGTTCGTCACTTTCTCCAGTGCAGCAAATAGCTTTTTATTATCAAAACAATAGGTACCGGTATTAATCTCAGTGACCGCATCCTCAGCTGGGCTGCAGTCCTTCTGCTCTACGATCCGCTGCACGCTGTCATCGCCGCCGCGAATGACCCGGCCGTAGCCCTTCGGGTTATCCATATGCGCCGTCAATACCGTTGCCGCTGCGTTATTACTTTCGTGCAGTTTCAGCAAGTTTTCCAGCGTGCTTGACGTCACAAGCGGCGTGTCTCCGCAAATGACGATCGTCGAGCCGTCTTCCTCGCCAAGAAGATCCTTGGCTTGCTTCACAGCGTGGCCCGTTCCGAGCTGCTGCTCTTGTAAAACATATTCCGCTGCGTCCTGCAGGTACGTGCGAACGGCTTCCGCGCCATGTCCAACCACCACAACGCTGCGCTCACAGTTTACCTGCTGTACCGTCTGCAGTACATGTCCTACCATCGGCTTGCCACAAACAGGATGCAGCACTTTATATAGTTTGGATTTCATACGTTTGCCCTGCCCAGCGGCGAGCACAATAGCAAATCTTTTCAAGGGCCATGCCTCCTCCTCTTGAACTCACTACTGAATATATCTCATTCTACAAAAAAAGAAAAGAGAGCCACAGATATGGCTCTCTTTTCCTTGAACCCCAATTGTAAATCTTAAGCGCCTTCTTCAATCACTTCTTCTTCTGTAGCCGCACGCTCATACTCGGCCAGGACAGCCGATTGAATCTTCTCGCGGGTACCCGAAGAAATGGGATGGGCAATATCGCGGAATTCTCCGTCCGGAGTGCGTTTGCTCGGCATTGCAACAAACATTCCATTGTTTCCGTCGATGACGCGAATGTCGTGAACGACAAATTCATTATCGATGGTAATGGATGCGATTGCCTTCATTCTCCCCTCAGAGTTAACACGGCGGAGTCTGACATCCGTAATTTGCATATGTGTTCACCACCTTTTTCCATCAGAGACTTGGGTAGTATAATTCCACACAGCAAACACGAAATCCTTCTTTTTTGTCCTATAAAATGTCCTAAAATCAGGAATTTTTTTTAGAATGTGATATTTTCGACAGACTTCGTGCCTATTCGGATGGAAACGCTATTATATCGACAAAAAATGCAATGTTTATTTCTCGAAATAATTTCCAGGATTCACCGTAATCATCTTGGTTTTGGCGTCCACGTCGCTCAACCGGGCGAGCGAAATATAGTCTTGAAGAAGTCTCTCCTCGTTCTCTACGGCCCCTGATTCCACCAATACGCCCACTCCTGCGACTTCGGCATTAAATTCGCCGAGCAGATCGACCATTCCCTGAATGGTGCCTCCGGCCTTCATGAAATCATCCACGATAAGGACGCGGGAGCGCTCCTTGAGGGCCCGGCGGGACAGCGACATCGTATGGATGCTCTTATGGGAGCCGGAAACGTAATTGATGCTTACGGCCGATCCTTCCGTCACTTGATGGTCCCGGCGGACTAGTACGACCGGCAGGTTAAGCTGTGCCGCGGTCGCATAGGCGAGCGGAATGCCTTTCGTCTCCACGGTCATCACCACGTCGATCTCCCGGTCGGAGAACGCGGTGGCAATAATTTTGCCCGCTTCGTTCATAAGCGACGGCTGACCAAGCAGGTCGGACATGTAGAGATAGCCTCCCGGCAGAATCCGGTCCGACTGCTGAAGCTGCCTGCACAGCTCCTCGGCAAAAGCGAGGGCGTGGTCTCTGCGCAGCTTCGGAATATATCGTACGCCTCCTGCGGCGCCAGCGAGCGTCTGAAGCTCTCCAAGCCCCTCGTTTTCGAACACGTCCTTAATAATCGCCAAGTCCTCGCTGATGGACGACTTGGCCGCACTATAACGCTCGGCGAACGTCGTCAAGGGAATCAACGTATGCGGTTCTGATAGTAAATATTGGGTCATATCGACCAATCGTTCGCTTCGTTTTAATTTTTTCACTGGGATTCCTCGCTAAATCCGAATATTGTATGTTAAATATAACATCTTTGTACGTATTTATACAACTCAGATTAAAATTCTTCCCCGAATCCGTGTCCGTTTTATGCATTTCCTCCGGTTAGCAGGCGGACCGCATAAACCTCCTTGCAGAATCCTCGGAGGCCGTTATAAATCCGTGCGACCTTTGACTCCTTGGATACCAGGCCAAAGACGGTCGGTCCGCTGCCGGACATCAGCGCGCCGTCCGCGCCCAGCTTCAGCATCCCTTCCTTCAGCTGCTGAACCTCAGGATGCATCTTCAGGGTAACCTCCTCCAGCACGTTTCCGAGCTCTTTGCACATCTGGTGGAAGCTGCCCTGCTCGAGCGCCCCGATCATTCGCTCCGCCGACGGATGCACCTGGATTTGGTCGCTGCGAAGACGTCCGTACACCTCTGCCGTCGATACGTTGATCGGCGGCTTCGCCACGATTACCCAGCACTGAGGCGGGCTGGGGATCGGCTTTAGCACCTCGCCCCGCCCGGTAGCCAGGGCAGTTCCGCCGCTCACGCAGAAGGGCACGTCGGAGCCGAGCTCGGCTCCGAGCTTAAGCAGCTCTTCTTTCGGGATATTCAAACCCCAGAGGCGGTTTAGGCCCCGCAAGGTCGCCGCCGCATCGCTGCTGCCTCCTGCCAATCCCGCTGCTACCGGAATTTTCTTGTCGAGGTGGATATGTACACCTTTTCGCACGTCGTACCGCTCTTTAATGAGTCTTGCTGCCTGAAAGGCCAAATTCTTCTCGTCCAGAGGGATGTAACCCGCCTGGGACGTTATGATGATGGTATCCCGCTTCTGCTCCGACATTTCGAGCCGGTCGGCAAGGTCAATCATGGTCATGACCATTTCCACCTCATGGAACCCGTCCGGGCGCTTATAGAGCACATCCAGCATCAGGTTGATTTTGGCCGGTGCTTTTTCGTATATTTTCAAGAACGTTCACCTATCCTTAGCTTTTCCCTATGCATGAACTTACCATATCCAGAGAAAAACTTCTATTGCCTCTATCTTAACAAACTCGGGCTTCGAAGTCATGGACCCGGTTTACGTCTTGCGATGCTGAACAGAGAGCCCTCCGTCACCGGAGGGCTGCTTGCCGCATTCACTTTACGAACGGATTTAGAGATCGGATTTCTTGGCGGCCCGCTCCGCAAGCTCAATCGCACGCTTCACCATATTGCCCGCGTCCTTCGCGCGAATGCCGCCCCAGCCTTCCTTTTCCACCGTATCGTAGAATCCAAGCTCTTTTGCCAATTCAGTCTTGAGCTGCTCTGACATAATACTGCGTCTTCTCCGGCCCATCCTAAACGCCTCCTTGGATGATTTCGTGATCATAACGGCAGTGATGAGCGCATCTTCAGCGGACAAGCCTCGTCGGTCATCAGGCACCAAGGAATCAGCTCGCATCATCCCTCTGCCCGCACACCGGCAGCTGCCCACTGCAGAAGTTTCGCTCCCGGTTAGTATGCGTACCCGGAACTCCCCTCATTCCAGGCTGTCCATGGCAGAATCCCCTGAATATGCGAAACCCGAAAGGTTAGGATGCTGCCAGCACCTTTGCCCTTTCCCTCTATAACGCTATATACGCCTTCGACGATACTCGCTTGAACCGGACCCTCCAGGAAAACAAAAACAGCCTCCGCTTAACGAAGGCTGTTCTCTCGCGACATATCGTCATGTCGTTATGACTTGATATAGGTGATTCGCATCTGGTTGTCATCGCCGGTCACCATGATTTCCACGGTTTCGGTCAGAATATCGGCATAACTGTAAGACACGCGTTTAAAGGTCTGCTGGTCTTGATCCAGCTTAACAATGAAAACAGAAGGGTACGTTTCTTCCAAAACACCAGTACGCTCGACGGTCTTACGGCGGCCACCGTTAGCCCGAAGCGTAATTTTTTGCCCTAAATGGGCATCGAGACTGCGTTTGATTTCCAACAGCGCATTTTTAGCCATTGTCGACGACCACCTCTTTCCTTGTCCATTATACCGAACTTCCAGCATTTTGTCAAATCAAAAACATTAATTATATCAGCATCAAAAATACGTTGTCAATGTATTTTTTTCAGCCCGGCAAATCTCATTTCCATTTGCATTAATATGCGCTAAATCGACAAGCTTTATGTATTTTATTTGACAATTTCCTTCTCCTTAGAGAGCAATACAAAAAACCCCGGCTCCCGGGGTTTTCACAATCAATATTCGGTTCTTCATCCGCCCCTAGCGTCTACCCAATTGAATGCCTGGTTTGCGATGCAGCACTGCTTAGCTGACGGAAGGCGTTACTTTCAATGTAGACAGGTCCTGGAGGCTCGGCAGGCCGATCCGGTAGCTACCCCTGGTCTCAATTCCGCCTACGCCTTGACTGCCGCTGATCGTGTGATGGATAACATCGTTGATGTTGACCGTTTCGCGAACGGACGTATAGGCGGTCTTGGCGGCCACATAGACCGGGTCCAGCGCGTGGATGAGGATTCTCCCCGGCGAGCTAGCAAAATTGGCTCCTGCCTGCAGCAGCGCTTCAAAATGCGACTGGCACGCGCCGGCCACGATGACCAAGGTGTCCAGGTTCCGCTCATATTGCCGGGCCACCTGGATCGCTGATACGAAGTTATGCGAATTTTTGTAGCTGTCCAGGCTGTATAAATCATACGGCTGTCTGCGCTTGAGGACCCCGTCATGGCCTGTAATCACGACGATATCGGGTCGAACCCGCGGAAGGAGCCGATACAACGTATCGGCCATCGCCGATTCATTCACATAATGGCCTTCCGCAGGGACCCGAAGCTGGTTGTACAGCGCCATGCTCTTCTTCAGATACTGAGGATCCCCGTCCAGATGCAGGACCTTCCCCGGAACGTCGAAATATCCTTTAGCGGCCTGCGGGCCGCCGTTATTCCTGAGGCTCGCCAGCTGCCGCTCACTATCTTCTTGTCGGCGCTTCTTCAGGCTCTCCAGCGTCTCATTCGCCTTAATCTGTGCCTGCTTCGTTCGCTCGCTTACGGCGGGATGCGGTACCTGGATCAGGTCATCGGCGGGAGCGTCGGCCAGCAGCCGGAATTCCGTGCCTTTGATGACGATAAGATTATGCCGCAATCCTTCTACCCGGAACGTTACATCGCCGCCGTAGGATTTACGAACGACCAAGTCTCCCAAGTTCATCACAACATCACCCCTACCCTATGGTATGGGCTGATGGAGCCATTGGTTCGTCATGGCGGGAAAATTCCCCCTGGCGGCTTCTCCGCACCTCTGGCAACGGTTTGGTATACTAGGCCTGCATGCCATGCTCTAACGGATTCCCGCCTGATACAGGACATTGCTCAGCCGTGCGTACTCCTCAATGCTCAGCGTCTCCCCTCGGCGCTTCGGATCGAGCCCCGCTTCCTCCAGCAGCTGCTCCAGCCGCTCGCGCCCTTCTTCGGCGAAGAAACGGCTCTTCAGGTTATTGGCGATCGTCTTTCGCCGCTGGGCGAATGATGCCTGCACGACCTCGAAGAAAAAGGCTTCGTCCTCAACCGAAACCGGGGGCTCTTCCCTTACCGCCAGGCGAATGACGGCCGATTCAACATTAGGCTGCGGGATGAATACGGTATGCGGAACGACACAGACAAGCTTTGGCTCGCTGTAATATTGGACGGCAATGCTTAGGCTGCCGTAATCCTTGCTGCCCGGCGACGCGGCCATCCGCTCGGCAACCTCCTTCTGGATCATAACCACAATATTCTCCAGCGGGAGCTTCTCCTCCAGCAGCTTCATCAGAATCGGGGTCGTCACGTAATACGGCAGGTTGGCTACAACGCTTACCTTCTTTACCTCGGCGAAATCCTCGCGGAACAGCTCGTGCAGATCCACCTTAAGCACGTCTCCGTGATGAACTTTCACGTTATCATAAGGCTCCAGTACTTCTTTAAGGATCGGAATCAGTCGCTGGTCGATCTCCACTGCGGTAACGGCTCCTGCCATTTGCGCAAGCTTCTCCGTCAGCGCCCCGATGCCGGGTCCAATCTCAAGCGCCCCTTTCTCTTGATCAAGCCCTGCGGCCTCCACAATCTTGCCCAAAATATTCTGGTCGATCAGAAAATTCTGCCCCAGGCTCTTCTTAAAGGAGAAGCCATGGCGGGCAATGATCTCCTTCGTACGTCTAGGTGTCGATATATCTTCCATCCGGTTCATCTCAGCTTTGGCCTCCCTCTTCCAGCTGCGCTAACGCCGCCAGAAACTCTTCACGCGATATTTGAAACATCGCCAAACGTTTATGGAACTGCTTGGAGTTGCAATACCCGATACCCAGTACATTCCCCATGAACATTCTCCGGGCTGCAGCGTCCGGATGAGCCGTCAGCCCCGCATCGATCAGATCCTCCAGGCTGATCTGGCTCTCCGCCCCCTCAAACGAGGTGTGGACGCGGTCCAGGGCATGCCGTATGGCCTCCGGCGATGCATTCTCGACTCCGATATCGCCCTTGCGCGTCGCATCCGCCTCCGGAATGAAGGCGTGCTTGCAGCCGGGGACATGACGGTCGATGATTTTGCGTATCCGCTCCCCTGCATGATCGGGGTCTGTCAGGATGATTACCCCCCTGCGCTCCTTTGCGAGGGCAATACGGCGCAGCGTATGCTTATTAATAGCAGAGCCGCCGGTCTCGATCGTGTCGGCATCCACCGCACGCTTGATCGCTACCGTATCGTCCCTGCCTTCAACCACAATCACTTCACGGATCATAACGTTCTCTCTTCCTTCCCAAAAGGACACATACATACATACATACATACAGCCAGTCCAACCGTTCTCAATGAACCGGCCCAGCCTTATCCATGCGGCGGTAGGCTCAAAATGACCGAAACGCCGCAAAACAAAAGAAGAGGAGTTTCTCCTCTTCTTCATTATGATCTATTATAAGCTAAATTCGTTAGCATTAGAATGGCAATGTCATTAGAAAATGGGATTCATTAGTTCACATCAGGCTTTACGGGACCGATCACATAAACGGTGCGGCCCGATTTCCGGCCAAAGTTCATGGCCGCTTTCAGCGAATCGTAATACACATCAATTTTATGTCCCTTAATCGCTCCGCCGGTATCCTCTGCGCGGCGGAAGCCGATGCCTTCGATATACACCCACCAGCCAATCGGAATGACGCTCGGATCAACCGCGATCGTACGACCCTCGGTTACCCGTGTTCCGGAAGCCGTACGGGTTCCGATTCCCTCCTGCTCGGCGGAATATGCAGTCATCGAAACATTGTTCAGCACTTTCTGGTATTTGAAATCAACACCCGCTCTGGAGATGACATTATTCTCCGTCGCTTTGGCGGTGGACACCTTTCTTGTGCCCGTAAGCTTCGCCGGGGCAGATTTCACATTCGGAGTCGCTGCCGCCTGAAGCACAACAGGTTTCTCAACCTTCTTCGTACCTACGGCGATAATTTTGTCCTTCGTCTTACGCTCAACCTCTTGCGAGACCTTTGTCTTGGATACCAGCTTGCCGTTATGGTACACCTTCTCGTAGTGATGTACGAGAACGCCCGGCTCACCACGCTGAATGACACGGTTATCGCCGCGCTCCAGCGACGGATCCGCGGTCTTGATGACGCGGAACTCGCGGTTCTCCTTCTCCGCTACGGTCTGCTTCGTAACCCGAACGACTTGAATGTTCATATCGCTGGTAAGCTTCGTGTCCTGTGACGGCTTTACTATATCTTCACCCTTGATCGTAATGCCAGCTTCTTTGAGTACACTATCGACCGTGTCCTGGGTCGTGAAAATGGTTTTGGTGGTGCCCCCTACTGTTACTTTAACTGGGATTGCACGGTCAATGATAATCCGGTCCCCATCCTGGATCGTCCCGTTTAAAGGCATCGAGACCTGATCCTGCGGATTCAGTGTGATCGCTTGCTCATCCAGCAATTCCTGAAGCAACGATCCTCTGGTTTCTACCGTGGTTACGCGGCCATCGACCACAATTTGAACTTGCTTGCCCGATTGATCATGGATAACCAGCGATACGAGTAGTGATACCGTAACAGCCCCCATGGCGCCGAGCATCATCAATTGACGCAAATTCTCATGCTTCCATCGCAATGCGTAAGACATGCTGGATGATTGTGATTCATGGGTTTCTTCAGGTTGAAAAATGCCCACTATTCCATCCTCCTTCATAGTCCCGCCGTCTTAGGTAACGCATGAATGCATTTGACGTGACTATAGCAGTTATTCTCGCAAGGCGTGCTGCTATCTATCTAACGCCCTGCGTCAATCCCCGTCTTCCCGTTCACCACTAGGAATCACCTCCTGTTTACCAACAGTATGACGAAACCTACTCCAATATTCAAAAATAAAAGAAGCCAGCGTGAAAGAGTACTAGAGGCTCTAACGTGGCTTCCTGATGATTGAAATCATGGAAATGGTATGCACGAGAATTCCCCTCTTACTTCGCTTACGGAGTTAGCTGTCGGGTTCGGACGTAAGAGAGACGCCCTAGCTCCGGTCGCCCGCTCATGGCGAGGACCTTCACATTCACCCCAAAGACCCGATAAAGAAATCATATACGGCTCATGCACGACAGTTTACGATGCACGGCAGTATCGGTTCCCCCGTTCCCCAGACTTCGGAGATTAAGCGAGACGGTTCATGAAATATGATCGCTGAAGTTTACAGCTTTGCAAACTTGCAGCTTCTTATCACTGAAAAGATGATATCCTGTTTCCATGCAGGTTGTAAAGGAACAATCAAGCACATTTTTTGATGTAAAAGGTTAAAAAATTGTAAAACAATCGTCTTTTCAGGTTAAAAAACTTTAATTAATCGCAATTCCTCACTTTTTCATCGCTTTTGCTCTCGTTTTCACGAAATACCAAATCGTTCCAGCGCGTTTCTCGTGGTAATTTGGACCAGTTCATCGAAGGACATGCCCCGAATTTCGGCTGCCGTCTCGGCCACCAATTTCACATAAGCGGACTCGTTTCGCTTCCCTCGGAAGGGGTGCGGAGTCAGGTAAGGCGAGTCCGTTTCAATGAGAAGGCGATCTAGCGGAACCTTGGCCAGAACCTCCTTCGGCTGCTTGGCATTTTTGAACGTGATCGGTCCGCCGAACGAAATATGAAAGCCCATATCCAGGCACAGCTTAGCCGTTTCCCAGCTGCCCGAGAACGAATGCATCACGCCGCCAACCTCATGAGCCTTCTCTTCCTTCAAAATCTTCACGATATCCTCATGCGCATCGCGATTATGAATCACAATCGGCATTCGGAGCTCCCGGGCCAGACCGATTTGGCTGCGCAGCACCCGGTGCTGCACCTCCTTCGGGGATGTATCCCAGTGATAATCGAGGCCGATCTCCCCGATCGCAACAACTTTCTCATGGCTGCAGAGCGAAGCGATCCATTCCAGGTCGCCCTCCTCCATCGTGATCGCATCCACGGGATGCCAGCCTACCGCCGCATATATAAAATCATACGTCTCCGCCAGCTTCATCGTGGTCGGAATCGTTTCGCGATTAAAACCGATATTGATCATCCGGCTGACGCCGGCTTCAAGCGCCCGGGCAATCGTCTCCTCCCGGTCCTCGTCGAATTGGGGAGCATCCAGATGGGTATGCGTGTCGAACAGCATGTTCTCTCCCTCTCCTTTCTTGTCGATCCTTGATCGTATCTTTCCTGCACAAAACCTTTAGCATTCCGTTCGATGGTTGTCCAATATCATTGCTCTGATGGCGGCAACCTTAAGACGGATTTATCTTTATCCTGATCCAAGTACCCTAAAATAAGGGGACTCATCCCTGACGGCGGAATAAATCAGCAATTTCGGCCGGCATCCGGTCAAGCAGCGGCTCCACTCTCTCCTCCGGGTAATACAGATAATTCCGGCCCTTATGGATCCCGCTAATGGAGCGCACGATATCGGACACCTCGGAGATTTCCCGAAGCTGGTCATGCCGGTCCAACAGCAGAATTTGCTTCTCGTTCAGCGGCATGCCCGAATGAAACTTATCATAAGGAAGATCGGTCGGAAAATCAATCTCCAGATCATATGCGGGATCAAGACCCGCATCCCGAAATGCCTGGCGGACGGCGTCGATTGTCTCCGGATTGCCGGTGTCGATTTCTATATATTTATAGAGCTTCCGATGGATAAATCGGCCGCATATTTCGCTAAGGAGCGGATCGCTCTCGGACGTCCATTGCAGGAATGCCGTCTGAATGAGCGCCTCATCCAGACGCAGATACTCCTGTACGGTCAAGCTGCCTTCGAACAGAGCCGGCAGCGGTTCGATCATGAACCGGAACGCATAGCCTGCTTCATAGAGCTCCTTCGCCCGGCGGAAAATCTGGCGCAATATGATTTCCGAGCTTCTTGTTACCGGGTGGAAGTACACCTGCCAGTACATTTGGTATCTGGACATGAGATAATCCTCCACCGCGTGCATCCCCGATTCCTTCACAACGATCCGGTCCCGGTGCGGGCGCAGCATCCGCAGAATCCGGTCGATGTCGATCGTCCCGTAATTGACGCCGGTGTAATAGGCATCGCGCAGCAAATAATCCATCCGGTCCGCATCCAGCGGGCTCGTCACCAGATTCATCACGATCGGTTTGTCGTACGTCTTGCGAATGACGGAAGCGACCCGCTCCGGGAAGTCTGCTCCAAGCTCCAGGAGCACTTTGTTCACGCACGTATCGCCGAGCAAGATCCGGCATGTCCAATCCTCATGGTTCATCTCAAACGCCTCTTCTATAGAATGGGAAAATGGTCCATGACCGAGATCATGCAGGAGCGCGGCACATAAGGCTACCTGTCTCTCTTCCGCAGGCCAATCGGAGTACCCCCTCCGCTCGAATTGAGAAATGATTCTTCTTGTAATTTCATAGACGCCCAAGGAATGAGAGAATCGGCTGTGCTCGGCGCCATGAAACGTCATATAGGATGTGCCCAGCTGCCTGACCCGGCGAAGCCGCTGAAATTCCGGCGTGTCGATGAGCCGCCAGATAATATCATCCTGGACATGAATATAGTTATGAACCGGATCCTTAAACACCTTTTCCTCTGAGATTGGCAGGCGCATCGTAAAATCACTCCTTAAGTCATAAATTTAGGACTTGGACTATTTTCACTTCTTTTGACATCTAATGTCGAACAATGTCGAATTAGGTAATTTGGTGCTTTCCAAATCGACATCTTGAAAATTGAAGCGTTTTTTGGTTCAAAAATGGTAACTTCGTTGTAGGACAGCGGTTTATTTCACTATATTTTCGTAAATAGGTTCCGAAATCTCAAAAATATAGGTTGACTGTTTTGGGAATCGTTGGTACTATAAATAACATAAAAAATAGAACTATGTCGAATTATGACTTTTTTAAATTATGGCGAGAGGGGCATTAATAAGTTATGATGAAATCAACAGGAATTGTAAGGAAAGTCGATGAGCTTGGACGGGTCGTTATTCCAATCGAGCTGCGCCGTACACTCGGCATTGGCGAGAAGGACGCTCTTGAAATTTATGTGGACGGTGAACGCATCATGCTTAAGAAGTATGAGCCTGCGTGCATCTTCTGCGGCAATGCCGAGAACGTTACGTACTTCAAAGGTAAAATCGTTTGCCATGAATGTATCTCGGAAATCCCTACACCTGTGACAAATTAAAGATATTAGTATATAATAGGTACACAATCACATTTTGTTAATTCTAACCTTTTTCATATCTCCTTGGTGCCTTCCTCGGCTATGAACCCGGCCGCAGGAAGGTCTTTTTTTATGCGAAAATTCCTGCGGTCGGCAACACGCTATGTAATCCCCACTACGATCAATGAGAAACATGATTTTGGCTGGACGGCCATCACCGGGTGAAATGTCCGCCGGCAAGCTGTTGACTCCGGCCCGATGCGAAGGAGCGCCTCATATCCCCTTATGCATGTCAGGCTCCTAAAATAAATTAATCCCCCAACAGCGCATTATAGATGTCCCGTTTCGAGACGCCGCGGTCTGCCGCCGTTTTCTTCATAGCGTCCTTACGGTTTAATCCCTCCTGCATATATCTGCCGACGTGATCCTCCAGGGAAAGCTCCTGCCACCACGCATTCAGCTCCATCCGCTCTTCCTCGGCATTTCTGCCCTCCACCACGACACAGTATTCGCCCAGAGGAGGATGCTCCTCTAGCCAGGAGAGGCATGCTTCCACGCTTCCACGGGCAAATTCCTCATAGCGTTTGGTGAGCTCCCGGGCCAGCGCAATCTTCCGATCCCCCAGCACCTCCTTCAGCAGCTCCAGGGTTTTCTTGATGCGATGCGGGGATTCATAGAAGATCAGCGTTCCCTGGGCCGATTGCAGCGCGTTTAACTGGGCCACGATGTCTTTGCGTTCCCTGGGCAAAAATCCGATGAACGTAAACCGTTCGGTCGGCAGGCCCGATGCGATTAACGCCGATAACGCGGCATTCGCTCCGGGAACCGGAATGACCGATATCCCGGCTTCAATCGCAAGGGCCACGAGGTCAGCACCAGGGTCGGAAATCGCCGGCAGACCGGCATCGCTCACGAGTGCTACATTTTTTCCTTCTATTATATATCGTATAATTTCAGGGCCGCTCGCCGCCTTATTATGCTCATGGTAACTGAACAGCGGCTTGGATGGAATTTCAAAATGAGTGAGCAGTTTCCTGCTCTGTCTTGTATCCTCCGCCGCAATAATATCGCATTCCTTAAGAACGCGTACCGCCCGATATGTCATATCCTCCAAATTGCCGATCGGGGTCGCAACCAAATATAAAGAACCGGTGCTCCCTTCGCCTTGCGGTTCAAAGCTTCGCTGTAATGATATTCTCATGCTTGATCATCCTCATTCGTTCCATAATATATATCCATAAATTCAGCGCAGTATTTTCCCTGCTCGTCATAAACGATGAGCGGCGGCCGTAGACGAACCTCGGGCTTCCCGTCCCGTATGCCCTCGATCAGCACCATATTCGCTTCCAGATGGGCACGGGGGTGGACAAAACGAATCACTTTCGGCTCGATGCGGTATTTGCTCATGAGCGTGATGATCTCAGCCAGTCGCAGCGGCTTGTGTACCATGCTCATTTTCCCGCCTTGGCGAAGCAGCTTGGAGCAGGAAGCAATCACTTCCTCCAGCGTGCAGTGAATCTCATGTCTCGCAATAGCCTGGTGGGGATTCAGCTTGATGTCGCTGCCGTTCATCGGCATATATGGAGGATTCACCGTAATCAGGTCATATGCTCCATACCCCGTCTCCTTGTACAGCTCTCTCAAGTCCCCTTCCCGGATCGTGATTTGGTGCTCAAGATCATTCATATAGACGCTTCGTCTTGCCATATCGGCCAGTCTGGGCTGAATTTCAATTCCTTCGATCGGTGCGCTGGTCCGTGTGGACAAGAGAATAGGAATGACCCCATTCCCGGTGCACATATCGAGAATTTTCCCTCTCCGCGGAATGCTGGCAAACCGTGCGAGCAGCACCGCATCCATGGAGAAGCTGAACACCTCCTCGCTCTGGATGATTCCGAGCTCATGCGTCAGCAGATCATCAATCCGCTCGGATGGATGTAAATGTACGTCCTTCAATTTCATAGTTTCAACCCTTTAGCTTGATAGTTAGGGGCACGTGTGGAGGCTAACTCTCGTGCCCATAGGTTTGCGCAGTGTTCACGAATGCAAGGAGCCGCAAGGTCCCTTACAGTATAACCTTCAAATGCTAGAAAAAAACCGTAGGCAATATCCCTACGGCTTCTTATTTATTCAAAAATGACAAGCAGAACAGGCAATCCCCTTCCGTACGCAAATGTCCATAGTACACATTGCAGATGTGAAAGCCTTCGTGATAGAGACGGGCCAGGTTGTCGTATCCTTCCCCGACCACATCCTCCTCCTGATCCTCCTTCTCGGCATGAGGCAGAGGCATCGCGGCTACCGGGTGTTCCAATTCCGCCGGATTGACTTCCCTTTTTAGTATTTTCCGGAGCTGTTCATTTTCAAGACTGAGGCGATGGTTCTCTTCCAGCAGTTCCTTGATGACCAGCTTGAGTCCACCCAGTTCACTGTGTATATGTCCCATCTGTGATTCCAACTCTTGAATGAGCACAAAAATGTTTTTCTTCTCCAAGTCTACACCCCGAAAATAAACATTCTATTGGACTATTTGATAACCACGTCGTCCATCGGAAGTTCCTTAACCTTCCCGATTTCAAACAGCTGAACATGAACCGTCCGCTTATCCGCATTGATCCCGACAACCTTGCCTTCTCCAAGCGAGGTCACGACCAGCTTCCCAACGGATGGAAGCTCCTCTTTTACGCTTTCATAATTATCATGCTCAAATTTCAAGCAGCACATCAATCTTCCGCATAGCCCGGAAATTTTGGTCGGATTGAGCGACAAGCTCTGATCCTTCGCCATCTTAATGGATACCGGCTCAAAATCACCAAGCCATGAGGAACAGCACAGTACGCGACCGCAAGGTCCAAGGCCGCCCAGCATTTTGGCTTCGTCCCGGACTCCGATCTGACGAAGCTCGATCCGGGTCCGGAAGATGCTGGCCAGGTCCTTAACCAGCTCTCGGAAATCCACGCGGCCTTCGGCCGTGAAATAGAAAATGATTTTGTTCCGGTCGAACGTAAATTCCACATCGACCAGCTTCATTTTCAGTCCGTGATCCCGAATTTTATTTAAACAGGTGGTGAATGCATCCTTCGCGGCCTGCTTGTTCTCCTCAACCACACGGGCATCCGAGTCGCCGGCGATGCGAATGACTTTCTTCAGTGGAAGAACAACGTCAGCTTCACCTACCTCCTTCTTTCCTATCACAACTTGACCGTATTCAATCCCCCGGGCCGTCTCCACAATGACGGATTGCTCCTTCTCTACGGGTAGATCGAGCGGATCGAAGTAATATATTTTGCCCGCTTTCTTAAAGCGGACACCCACTACACTGTACAAAAATAAACCCCCTTGTGCCTGTACATATTGGCCATCCTTCGGGCCTGGGGGTGTGCTCACGCCGGAGTGTTACCGCCCAAACCCATCAATAGCTGCTCTACACAGAGCTGTCCATTGACATTATAGCGTAACTTCTTCTGACACTCTGCGGCCAAATCCATATAGGACACCCACTGTGCTGTGCTGCGGGCTGACGCATGACCAGAGATATACTCCGCCTGATCTATGAAAACGAGAGATTCTTTCCTTCCGTACTGAACATGAATCATGTCCTTAAACCATAAATGAAACAAACTGAACAGAATGTCCAGATGATCGGAGAGTTCGGTTTTGAACACTTTCTGGCTCGCGGTAATCATCGCAGGGCCGGTTCGGTTCAAAGACTCCTTCCCTAATTGTAACACTACGTTTCTAATTTCTGCAAACCAATTCTCATTCAATATTTTCCTGCATCCGTCAAGACCTGACGCCAGATGAACGGCACAGCGAACAAGGGCTGCCGGATATCCTTCTCCTACCAGCACCTGCTCCATCATATGCGGAGAAAGCGAACGGAACGGCACCGACTGGACCCTTGATTGAATGGTCGGGAGCAGCGCTTGTCCATTCTCCGCTATAAGGATAGCTACTGCCGGCGATTGCGGCTCCTCCAGAAATTTCAGAAGGCTGTTGGCTGCCTGGGTCGTCATTTTCTCCGCATGGTCGATAATGTACACCTTCGGATTGCGGTTCTCGGAGCGGTATGAGAAAATGAGCTGCAATTCGCGGATCTGATCGATCTTGATACTGGCGCCATCCGGCTCAATCATCGTCAAATCCGGGTGATTGCCGTGCTCGACCTTCCGGCATTCCAGACATTGTCCGCAGGCATCATCCTCAAGCTCTGTGCAGAACAATGCCTTGGCAAACACAAGCGCCGTCTGCAGCTGTCCGGCACCGGCCGGCCCGCTGAACAGATAGGCATGGCTGACCGCGTGCTTGCGCAGGGCGTTCTGCAGCAGCTGCTTGGCCGCCTCCTGGCCTATAATATGATTAAAAGACATAAGTCCTCTCTTTCCTGCTTCATTCACTTCGTTTTCTATCATCTTATGAACCTGCTATCTAAATAATCTAATAAGCCAAAGTTAAATAACCATCCATTACAAGAACTAAAAAAACATCATGCCTACGAACTGAAAAAGTTGGTTTAGCCATCCTAATTCCAAACCCCAACCGGGATGATCCTCCCAGCTGTTTAAAATACGAGATTAATCAGCATCCCCCGGATTTCTCCGACCTTGTTCAGCAAATCGATCCTTCCCTGCTCGGTATACAGCAGTTCATCGGCCATCGCAAGCAGCACCGAATCAATCTCATCGATCACATTGTAGCGCTTGCCGCGTCCCCGCCGGTCCCAGCCCCGGGTTTCCTTCATTTTAACACCGCGCCGAACCGTCTCCTCCAGGAAACGCCGGACCATCAATTTATACGCTTTAAGCTCCCGGACGGTCATCGATTTGGCTAATCGGTCACCCTGCAGCGCAATCTCACGCATCTGGCGGCTCAGCTCCTCGTGCGTGGCCCGTTCCCCCTGCTGCTGCATCATATCCGAGAACGATCGCTGCTGGACAGGCCTGCTGCTGTTATCCGGGGCAGGAATTCCACTATTCAAGGGCCGAAAGCCCGGATTGATCTTCACGCGAATACACCGCCTTTAGATTTGAAGCCCCCGTTAGCAAACGGAGGCGCCGTAGAAACTTCTATTCATGCATGCTTGCCCCGGCATGCATTTCATCGTAAAATGAGACGCTTAGGAGCGGCCATCCCAGGCTTTGAACATCAAAACCAACCTGCTCCCTGCAGTCCCGCTGACTCTATGCTTGCTTCATTTCAAGTGGGATCAGCCAAGTGGGGTCAGCGACGGCACCTGACGTGAACGTACCTTGAATCGGTCAACTTGTCAAGCCATTTACCTTGATTTAACAGGTGTTGAGGCGCTCACCGCTTCTATCGGGAATGAATCGCCTTGAACAGGCGTCCCTATTCCATTCATTGTTCTGCGATTTACGGTAACTATTTTTATTATGATACAGAAGGAATTCAGACTAGCAGCATGGCTGTGCTTCTCCATTGCCGGAGACGTTCCCATATCCCAATAAAAACATCCGTTACTTCAATTCGCAAAGTGTCGTGGATCTATTCTTAGAAATGCTCGAATCTTTCTACTGGAAGCACAAACACGGTAGCGCCGCCCACCTGAACCTCGACCGGAAGCGGCAGATACGAGTCGGTCGTGCCACTCATAGGGGTTACCGGTGTGACCAGCTGCTCGCGAACCTTGCAGCTTGTGCGGATGACGCTAAGCACGCTTTCGACCTGTGAATCGTCTACCCCGATCATAAAGGTGGTATTTCCCGCCTTCAAGAAACCGCCCGTGCTCGCAAGCTTCGTGGCCCGGAAATTGGCTTTGACCAATGCGGCGGAAAGACGGTTGCTATCCTTATCCTGCACAATCGCAACAATCAATTTCATGGTAAACCCTCCTTTTAAATTTGAGGCATTTTCGCCCTAACACTATTATTTGACAAACAACCTCAAAAATCCTTTAATATCGCGTCTTCTACGTATTTGATCATCTCGCGCTCCACCTGATCCGGCGTTTTGGAAGCATCCACGATTCGGACTCTTTCCTTGTTGTTTCCCGCTATAAGCATATAGCCTTCCCTAACCTTACCGTGAAATGCCATGCTTTCCATGTCGAGACGGTTTTTTTCGCGCTCGGCATTGGCCGCGATTCTGGACATCCCGATCTCCGGATCGATATCGAACAGCAGCGTAAGATCGGGCATTCGGCCTTCAACGGCAAACCGGTTAATGCTCCATACCTCCTCCATGCCGAGGCCGCGGGCATACCCCTGGTACACCAGACTGCTGTCGACAAACCGGTCGCACAGTACGGTCAGTCCCTCGCTCAGTGCCGGTTCTACCTTCTCCACCAGATGCTGTCTGCGGGCAGCCGCATAAAGCAAGGCCTCCGTCCGGGCATCCATGGATGTATGCTGCGGGTCGAGAATGATGGAACGGATCTTCTCCGCGATCTCGATCCCTCCGGGCTCCCGGGTAATCATATAAGGAATCGAGCGGCCCTGCATATAAGCGGCCAGCCTGCCCAACATGGTTGTTTTGCCGGACCCATCCCCTCCTTCAAGTGTGATAAATAGTGGTCTGCGATTATTCATAATGATCCTGCTTTCATAAAAATATGTTGAGTGGTACGAGTGGTACATGGGTTGCTTCCGCAAAGCGGAGGTACAATCTACCGGGGGAGCCCTGCCTCTTGTCTATAAACAACGATTGTAGCCAGGGACGGGTCTGCGATGCCTTGGCATTTCGCTCCCGCATCTCTTAAATCGGCCAGTCTGCGCGCCATCCCCTCAGTGATGACCTCACCGGGATAAAGGATCGGAATCCCCGGGGGATACGGAATCACCATCTCGGCCGCTGTTCTTCCCGCGCAAAGCTCCACTGGCATCGGCTCGATTCGGCCCTCATCCATCGGCTTTAGCGAGAAGCTGACCGGATCGGAATATGGGGCTTCATCGCCCCAATTGTTCCACGTGGAAACATTGGATTTGGATGATGCTTCGGGTAACAACCGTACTTCGCTTGAACCGAAGGCGAAGGTGGTATCGATCCGGGAGCTCGGCACGTAATGCTTCATGAAATCGCCCCGCCCCTTCAGCATCCGAATCAGCTCTTCAGTGGACTGTGCTCGGCTCCCATTTGCGGCATCCCCGGCCTTGTGCGGTGTCCTCGAGGACGTCTCCTCTTGCTCTACAATATGCACAAGTGCCCATAAGACGTGATTGCTATCTTCGATTGTCGAGCCGAGCGTAAACAGCAAGACGACGCGCTGCTCGTCGCTCATCTCCGGCACACAGCCGCGCTCCTCCAGCGCGCGCTGCAGTGCGTACCCGCTCAGGACCCCGGTGCGGTCATAAATGACCGCCTTGAACGGGTCCTGGCGGGTATACGCCGCCGCTCCTGCATGCGGCGGCGGCGCTTGTCCGCCGACCGCGGCCGTGCCGGCGGCGGGGCTCCCGGGCTGCGGCGGCTGCAGCAGCCCGAAGCGCGGCAGCTTCGCGAGGCCGCGCCGGAAGGCGTCCACGGCGGCGAGCCCCGCCGTGAAGGCGCCTGCGCCCTGCGTATGCAGCAGGCGCCGAGCCAGGTCAAGCGATGCCATGATGGGGTAAGAAGGGCTGGAGCTCTGCACCATCGCCAGCCGCTGCCGCAGAAGGCGCCGGTTAATCCGCTTGCCCTGCACATGCAGCATCGCCCCCATCGTCATGGCTGCCAGCATTTTATGCGTGGATTGCACCACCCCGTCCGCCCCGCAGGAGAGCGAACTGGCCGGCAGCTGCGGATGCTGTCCGTAGTGAGCGCCATGCGCTTCGTCCACCAGCAGCGGAATCCCATGGTCATGGCATATTTCCGCTAGCGGCGTTATATCGCTTCCCATCCCGTAATAATTCGGCATCGTGATTAAGGCTGCCTTCGCCCCGGGATAAGCCGCCAGCGCCTTCCTCAGCGTTTCTGGCGAAGGGGCAACAGCAAGCCCGCTGGGCCCGTCCATCCCCGGCTGAAGAAAAACGGCCCGCGCTCCGGCCAGCATCAGACCATGGAGCACCGACTTATGTACGTTCCGCTGCACCAGGATGATATCGCCGGGCTCCTCGCATACCGTCAAAATAAGCGCCATGTTTCCGCTCGTGCTGCCCCCGACAAGAAAATAACTCTCGTCTGCGCCAAAGCAATCTGCCGCCAGCTCCTGCGCTTCCCGAATCGCCCCTTCGGGGTGAAATAAATCGTCTGTGCCCGTAATTTCCGTCACATCGATCTGCATCGCTGCCTGCAGCATCTCAGCATATTTCGGATCCTTACCATAGGCCCTGCCGTTCTTATGGCCAGGAACATGAAACGATGAGGCTCCCCGAAGCCGGTATTCAGTTAATGCCTCCACGAGCGGAGCACGATCTTTATGTGTAGTCATCGACATATCCCTTCAGATTCCATTCTCTAACCTATTTTAACGTATAATGAAACCTTCGCCTACGATTAATGCCTACATTCCCTCTATTCCCGGCCAACAAAAAAAGGCCTATCGCTTAAGGCCCTATACATGTTCATTCTAAGCATTCTTAGGCATCGCAATCTGCTTTAATTGCCGGATAAAAAAATGATATTTGGCATCCTCCGCACTGGTATGCACGATTTCCGATTCGCATTCCTCGCAAACGAATTGCGATAAAATCGTAATGCCTTCCGTCTTCGACTGGTTGCATATAATACAGACGCGTTCGGTCAGCTCTTCCATTGCCATCCCACCTTGATCCTTTTACTATTAGTATGACACAGTTTCTATTATTTTAAACCTTTTCATAGGATATCTTTGTACGCTTTATATATATGTGTCCCAAGAAAGCCCGGTGTCTGTACCGCATTTTTTCGCTTAACAAAAATATGAATTTGTCCGATAAATATCATAAACGCCGATTTTCGGCCGATCTATCGAAGATTGATCTATGAAAAGGGGGACGGCATCGCGCCATGGCAGAACCACACGGTCAAGCCACCTTTTATCAATACCGGCTTATTAAAAAAATCCAAGTATCCAAACCAGTGTTCATCCCTTATCTGATTCTGCCCTTAATCGCTGCAGCAGCCGGCATATGGACGCTGTCCCCGTACATCCTGTTTTATTTCTTGATCGCCTTCCCAGTCATCCAGTGGATTCAGTATGTAATCGGGCATACCACGCTCCTGCTGCTCGGACCTGACTATCGAAAACGATGGCGTTTCCGGATTAAGCTTCCTTGGCTGGGATACACGCCGGAGCAGCACATCAGCCGTCGCATCTTTAGCAAAGTACACGTATACACGGGACTTGTAGGGCTTTCCTTATGTATCATCGTGGCGCTGTGGTTGCCGATTCCGTTTACGGCCTCGCTTGTTTTTTGGCATGTCTGGCTCCTTCTGCCCCGATTCACCATCCTTATGCGGTTCGCTTCCCTGCCGAAGGACGGCATGATCAAGCTGTCCGATCAGGACATTGCCTATTACAGGCAATAAACGGGCCGGGAAGTCATGAAGGAGTCTGAACGACTCACTCATTCTGCAGTTGGCTGGATGGGCCTTATCTGGGCAGGATAGAACGGTTTCTACCCCAACGATAAAGAAAAAGCCGTTACATAAATAAAGACCTCATTCCGAAGCCGAAATGAGGTCTTTATTTATTCGTTTTATTACCTTCCAAGCCTTGAATCACTTGTTTCTTCATTTGAGTGGGAACCGTAATGATCAAATACCCGTCATGCACCGTAAGATGGACGATGTTCTTACCTTTTTCAAAGACCAAGGAGGAGCTGTTTGCCTCGGCTTCCTTCTGCGTCCAGCCCCAGGACTCGATTTCTTTCAAATAGGGCTCCGGAATACTCTCGTCTTCTTTCAAACCAGGAAGAGCATAGCGTACATAGTCCAAGTCGCTGTTGCCCGTTGTTTGCTCTGTTTTATTCGCTTCTTTCGGGACGGGGAACGACTTTACATTGGCCGCACCGTCAAAGGACTTCCAGCTTGGTTCTGCGGATGCCCCGCAACCCGATCCGATTAATAAAATCGTACCCGCGCATATGATTTCTGCAATATGCAGGCCTTTTCTACGCAACATGTATTGTCCTCCTTTCCCCCACAATAACCGTCTCAGATGAGTATTCAAGGTTGCTTGGTTAATGGAGAACCTCCCCAATCAGGCCTTACTACCTATGGCCTGCATAAATCGGTAATGAACTACCCACGAATGACTAATTCTATTATACTGATTTTCTATAGTGTAACGGTAACAAAATCTTCATCTGTTTATGTCAAAGTGATCGTCATGTTATATAACAGCTTAAAGGCTCTTGGCAGCTGCAAGGGACTGAATCAACCATAGGCAGACTAACGGTTATCAATAATACCCAGGGTCTTGGTTTAGGAAATGGTTCGGTAACCAAAATAAAAACCACCATCGATTACATCGACAGTGGTTTTTCGCTTGGCGGCGTCCTACTCTCCCGGGACCCTTCGGTCCAAGTACCATCGGCGCTGGAAGGCTTAACGGTCGTGTTCGGTATGGGAACGCGTGGAACCCTTCCGCCATCGCCACCAAACGATTCAAGGTGGTTTGATCACCTGAAAACTAGATACGAAACGTCTTTGCGTCTTACTGAAAAATCTTTATGCTTCCGTAGCGAGCTTTCTTTCAGAAAGCTTGTAGGATAAGCCCTCGACCGATTAGTATTGGTCAGCTCCATGCATTACTGCACTTCCACCTCCAACCTATCTACCTCGTCGTCTTCAAGGGGTCTTACATACTGGGAAATCTCATCTTGAGGGGGGCTTCACGCTTAGATGCTTTCAGCGCTTATCCCGTCCGTACGTAGCTACCCAGCCATGCTCCTGGCGGAACAACTGGTGCACCAGCGGTACGTCCATCCCGGTCCTCTCGTACTAAGGACAGCTCCTCTCAAATTTCCTACGCCCACGACAGATAGGGACCGAACTGTCTCACGACGTTCTGAACCCAGCTCGCGTACCGCTTTAATGGGCGAACAGCCCAACCCTTGGGACCTACTTCAGCCCCAGGATGCGATGAGCCGACATCGAGGTGCCAAACCTCCCCGTCGATGTGGACTCTTGGGGGAGATAAGCCTGTTATCCCCAGGGTAGCTTTTATCCGTTGAGCGATGGCCCTTCCATGCGGTACCACCGGATCACTAAGCCCGACTTTCGTCCCTGCTCGACTTGTAGGTCTCGCAGTCAAGCTCCCTTATGCCTTTGCACTCTTCGAATGATTTCCAACCATTCTGAGGGAACCTTGGGGCGCCTCCGTTACTCTTTAGGAGGCGACCGCCCCAGTCAAACTGCCCGCCTGACACTGTCCCCGTACCGGATCACGGTACCAGGTTAGAACCTAGATACGATCAGGGTGGTATCCCAACGTCGCCTCCACACAAGCTGGCGCTCATGCTTCTTAGGCTCCCACCTATCCTGTACAGATCGTACCCAAATCCAATATCAAGCTGCAGTAAAGCTCCATGGGGTCTTTCCGTCTTGTCGCGGGTAACCTGCATCTTCACAGGTATTAAAATTTCACCGGATCTCTCGTTGAGACAGCGCCCAAGTCGTTACGCCATTCGTGCGGGTCAGAATTTACCTGACAAGGAATTTCGCTACCTTAGGACCGTTATAGTTACGGCCGCCGTTTACTGGGGCTTCGGTTCACAGCTTCGGAGTTGCCTCCTAACCGCTCCCCTTAACCTTCCAGCACCGGGCAGGCGTCAGCCCGTATACTTCGCCTTGCGGCTTCGCACAGACCTGTGTTTTTGCTAAACAGTCGCTTGGGCCTTTTCACTGCGGCCCCCTCGGGCTATTCACCCTACCGAGGCACCCCTTCTCCCGAAGTTACGGGGTCATTTTGCCGAGTTCCTTAACGAGAGTTCTTCCGCGCGCCTTAGAATTCTCTTCTCGCCTACCTGTGTCGGTTTGCGGTACGGGCACCTTCACCTGACTAGAGGCTTTTCTTGGCAGTGTGAGATCATGACCTTCGCTACTGTAATTTTCACTCCCCATCACAGCCCAGCCTTAACGATGTGCGGATTTGCCTACACATCAGCCTCACTGCTTGGACGGACATCCATCAGTCCGCGTCACTACCCTCCTGCGTCACCCCATCGTTCATAACGGTTTACGGTGGTACAGGAATTTCAACCTGTTGTCCTTCGACTACGCCTTTCGGCCTCGCCTTAGGTCCCGACTTACCCTGAGCGGACGAGCCTTCCTCAGGAAACCTTGGGCTTTCGGCGGATCAGATTCTCACTGATCT